>DATMTC010000306.1:0-8684 GCA_035565115.1 Microbacteriaceae bacterium
GTCGGCTTGCCCTAGTCTCGGCCACCGACCAGCAGCGTGCGCTCGCTGAGATGACCTCAATATACCAGCAATAAACAATGGCGTCTCAATCGTGTATCGTCGGTATATGACTTCTGGACGAACGCGACTGCTCGATGCCGCGGCTGATTTGCTTGCCGCACGGCCGTCGCAGGAGCCGAGCACTCGGGAGTTGTACGAGGCGGCAGGTGTGGCGGCACCGACGCTGTATCACCACTTCGGGACGAAGGAGGGCCTCCTCGACGCCGTCGTGGAGCAAGCGTTCGGCCAGTATTTGCAGCGCAAGGACAGTATGCTGCGAACCGGCGACCTGATCGCGGACTTCGGCACCGGGTGGGATTTGCACATCGGATTCGGTGTCGCCAACCCTGCCCTCTACGCTCTGATGTACTCGCCCGGCCGCACGAGCGCCGCCGCAGCGACGGCCGACCGGCAACTCCGCGCTGCTCTGACGCGGATGCGTGATGCCGGACTGCTGTGCCTCGACGTCGACACGGCGGCCGAGATCACCACCGCAATGGCGATCGGATGCGTCACGCAGCTGAACCGGCAGCACCGGCCTTCCGAAGACCCGATTGCGCAGGCCATCCGGGCCGCGCTGATCGAACAGCTCACAGGCCAGCCGCCAACGGCGACGACACCCGAGCAGGCCGCGCGGACGCTGCTCCGCGACCTGACCAACCGCACGCAGCAGTTCACGCCCGCGGAATCGGCACTCCTCGCGCAATGGCTGCTCCACATCGCCGACGCAGTACCGGCGTCGAAAGGACCGCGACCATGACCGAGACAACGGAAAACGACGAGTTCGACGCCACCCTGGGCGTCGGAGGCGTCACCGTGCCGCGCATCGGCTACGGCGCCATGCAACTAACTGGACCCGGCGTAATCGGGTTGCCCGCCGACCCGAACAACGCCATCGCAGTGCTGCAGCACGCCCTCGACCACGGGGTGCGGTTCTTCGACACAGCGAACGCCTACGGCCCACGCACCGTCAACCAGCTCATCGGCCGAGCCCTGGCCCCGTTCGGCGACGACGTCGTGATCGGCAACAAGGTCGGCGCAGACCGCGGCCCGCGCGGTGAATGGGTTACCGACAGTCGCCCCGCCACGATCCGCGCGCAGGTGGAAGACGCATTGCTCGACCTCCGCACCGAGCGCAGCAGCCTGACCTACCTGCGGCTTTGGGGCGACAGCGAGGGCCGTGCCGGATCCATCGGCGCGGACATCCCATTGGAGGACAGTCTCGGTGCGTTGGTCGACCTTCAACACGAAGGCAAGATCGACCGCATCGGCATCTCCGGGGCGACAGCCTCGCTTCTCGCCCGGGCACAACAGATAACACCGATCGCTGCCGTGCAGAATCGGTACAACCTCATCGACCGCTCCGGGGTAGAAGTCCTCGACGCCTGCGAACGAGACGGCATCGCCTTCGTACCGTACTTCCCTCTCGCCACCGGTGGCCTCGGAGGACTCGCTGCTCTCACCGGACCAGCCCGACGACTCGGTGTCCCCGAATCGACCGTCGCGCTCGCCTGGCTACTCCGCCGATCACCGGTCATCCTCCCGATCCCCGGCACCAAATCCGTCGCGCACCTCGACGACAATCTCCACGCTGCCGACATCGCCACTGACCTCACCGAAGCCGAGGTTCGAGCCCTCACCGACACCGAGGACGAAACCACGGCAACGCCCACGCGGATGCCCGCACGCATGCTCGACGCGCTTCGCAGGCCGCGCAACGCGAACGCCTAAGCAATCCGACAGTCGATCGGATCGATGCGACCTGGCGCTAGTGTGGATCGATGAGCCACCGGAGAGCGATACGTGCGTTTCTATTGGCTGGAGCAGTTGTCGCAATGGTCGGGCTCGCTGGCTGTTCGCACGGCGCGTCGCACATCCCCTCTTCCTCTCAGGTAGCGCTCGCGACACCCACGCCCAGGCCGACCGCGCCGGCGGGTGGCCCACATGGGCCAGTATTCCCATCGCCACAACCGGGCGTGACTGCGGATGCAGCGTCGGTGACGGCCGCGCAAACTCGACTGGCGAGCGCCGATGTTCCGCCGGGCGCAATCAGCAGTACTACACGACCTGCCGGCGTCGCATCCGCATTGGCGATGGGTTTCTGGTGCCAGCCGATGGCGGTCGCAACGGGCTACTGGACTGTTCCAGGCATGTCCGAGGACTCAACGGTTGACTACCTCAAGACTCACACGCCGCAGGGCTTGACGTTCGAGTCAGTGACAGGGAGCAACGCCGCCGGCAACACGAACGTCACCGTGCAGCTGGTTGAGTATGCGGCCACCCCGGACGCGCAGAACGGGCTGGTCTACGAGGTGACGACCGTGGACTCCGGCGCAGGCATCCGCGCTGACGCGCTCGTCGTTCCCTCCAACGCAACATGCGCGACCGCCCCACCCGGCGGTGCCCTCGGCTCTTGGGGCGGGTGAGTGCCACACTTGGCCATCTCGTCGCGGTGCGCCTTCAGCGCCAGGTGGCGCAGTCAGGGTCGATCCCGTGGGCGCGCGCGGACTCGTCGACAACTCCGCTGGCGCACTTCTTCCCGGTTGTCCGCGTGAGGTTCGCCCGGAGTAGGCCTCGTTCGGTCCACACGCCATAGGCTGGGGGCGTGATCATAGACGCGATTGTGCTGGCGGGCGGCCGATCGTCCCGACTGTCCGGTCGGCCGAAATCGGCACTGCTGTACCAGGGCGCAACGCTTCTCGATCGCACCGTGCAGGCAGCGATCGATGCCGGGTCACGCTCGATCGTGGTCGTCGGCACCGCACGCCCGACACTCGCCGGCAGCGCAGCCGACGGCGGCCGGATCGTACTCACCCGCGAAGACCCCCCGTTCGGCGGGCCCGCGGCGGGGATCGGTGCCGGGATGGCCGTGCTCGACGGCGCAAAGACGGAGCCGGGCACAGTTGTTCTCGTCTTGGCCTGTGACCTGCCAGAAGTCGGCGCAGCGCTCGCCCCCGTGCTGGCTGCTCTGCCACTAGCCGACGGCATCGATGGAGTCGTGCTTGCCGACTACGCAGGCATCCATCAGCCGCTCACCGCCGCTTACGACCGCGCCGCCCTGGCGAGCTCACTCGAGTCCCGACGTCGTCACGCACCGCTCGACGGGCTGTCTATGCGTGCGCTCATCGGCGATCTCAGGTTGCGCCCTGTGCAGGCAACGGCGGGAGCTGCAGACGATATCGACACCTGGACGGATGCCGCCAAGCACGGAATGAGCGTGCCGCCCGAGTTCGCGAGCACGAACGTTTGGGAGGAATCATGAACGCACCCACCGCGCACGAGCCAAACGGCCACCACGGCCGTGACAGCGAAGACGAGGATGCACGCCTCGCCGAGTGGTGCCTCCGTTTGACGGATGCGCTTGGAGCACGCGGGCTGACCGTCGATGTGAAGGCAGTGCTCGGACTCGCGGGCCGCGCCGCGCACAGCGTGATGCGGCCAGCAGCGCCGTTGACCACATTCGTCGTCGGCTATGCGGCAGGCTTGGCCGCCGGGGGCGGCGAAGATGCGGATGCAGCAATCGAACACGCCATCGCAGTGGCCACGCGCCTGTGTAAGTCCGAACAGCGTGAAGCCGAACAGTCCGAACAGCCGAGCCAATAGGACTGTGAACACCGTGAACGCGACGCAGTGGGACGATGCGCGGCTGCGAGCATACGAGGCCGCGTCAACGCTGCCTGTCGAGCAGGTTGCGCTTGCCGATGCCGTCGGACGAAGGCTCGCCGCCGACATCACGGCACTGATCAACGTTCCCCACTACGCGTCAAGCGCGATGGATGGGTGGGCCGTCGCCGGACAAGCACCGTGGAAGATCGTCGAGTCCGGGCCGCTGAAGCCTGGTGAAGCCATCCGCATCGTCACCGGCGGGCTTGTGCCCGACGGCGCGCGCGCTGTGCTGCGAAGCGAGAGCGGACATGAAGAGCATTCGCCGGACGGAACCCGACTCGATCGCAACCAGGCGACCACTGCCGACGAACCAGCGGACGGAATGCACATCAGGCCGGCGGGCGAAGAGGCTCACGCCGGCGAGCGCGTGTGCGCAGCAGGAGTCACGTTGAATCCAGCGCACGTCGCGGTTGCCGCCGTGTGCGGACACGACGTTCTCACGGTTGCGCGCCGTGCGCGGGTCGACCTCGTCTTCACCGGCGACGAAGTGGTCACAGGTGGCATCCCTGCTGCAGGTCAGGTGCGCGATTCGTTCGGGCCGCAGATGCACTCGCTCATCGACATGTTGGGCGGGTGGACCGCGACGGGACGGCGGTTGCCGGACAGCCTCGACGAGCTGACGACGGCTCTCACCTCAGCCGCTGCACCCGCGCTGACAACTGCGTCGCCGTCGCGCGCTTCCGCACCTGCGGACGTGATCGTGACGACGGGCGGCACCGGACACTCCCCCGCCGATCATCTGCACGATGCACTCGAGGCCGCCGGAGCGCGCATCCTGATCGACGGCATCGCCATGCGGCCAGGTGGACCGACCGTGCTCGCCCAGCTGCCCGCCGGGCAATTCGTCGTTGGCCTGCCAGGCAATCCGCTCGCGGCGATGATGGGCATCTTCACGGTCGTGCAACCCCTTCTTGCCGCCATGCACGGCACTGGCCTGCCCGAACTCGGCCACATCACGATCGGTCAAGACCTCTCAACCGGACGTGGGCGCATCCGCCTCATTCCATACCTGGTTCGAGACGGTCAGGCCGTCACTAGCAACTGGCACGGCTCGGGCATGCTTCGTGGACTGGCCGAAGCGGATGGGGTGCTCGTCTGCCCGGCCGACGGTGCACGAGCAGGTGACGAACTGCGCACGCTCGCGCTGCCGTGGGCCGGATGACGCGGTTTCGCACGCAGAAACAGCCCCGACAAATACAACCTCAGACAAATACAGCCCCGACAAATATGGCCTCCGACAGAACAGGGAAACCAGCGCAGTGAACAATGTGACAATCGGTTCCGGCAAGCCAGGCGAGGGACGGCTATTCCTCGTTCGACACGGCGAAACAGAGTGGAGCCGGACCGGGCAACACACCGGAGTGACCGACCTTTCGCTGACCGAAGCAGGCGAACGGCGTGCCACCGCGGTCGGACGTGTGCTCGCGTCAGCCTTCGGAGATACACGGATCGATGTCGTGCTGACCAGCCCACGCCAGCGGGCGCGTCGCACAGCGGAATTGGCCGGCTTCGGTGCCGAGGCCACAGTCGACGACAACGTGGCCGAGTGGGATTACGGAGCATACGAGGGGCTCACGTCGGAGCAGATCATGGAACAGACGGGCGCGAGCTGGAACATCTGGACGGACGGGGTGCCTGCAGGCGCCACTCCTGGAGAACAACCCGCGGACGTGCACGCGCGCGCCGAAGCCGTCATCGGCCGGCTTGCAAACGTGCTCGACGGTGGAGGACGCGCCATCGTCTTCTCGCACTCGCACTTCTTGCGTGCACTGACAGCGACGTGGCTGCAGCTGCCGATCTCGGGCGGCGGCCTGTTCTCGCTTGACACGGGATCGATCAGCACGCTCGGCTTCGAACACAGAAGGCGCGCGGTGAAGTCATGGAATTACGTGCCTGAGCAATACAGCTAACACAGCCGTTCGCTAACGCGGCGCCCAGCCAGTCACCACGTCTCGTTCAGCGAACTAACCAGACCCTTGCAAAAAATTCTGAATAGGGAAACTATGAAATTGGGGGTTTTCAACCAAAGAAGGTAGATCATGCATTTCGCAGTTTCCATGTTCCCGCCGCTTGCCCTTGGTTTTTTCGGCCTCGGCACGGGTTACCTCATCTACGGTCCGCAAGAGTTACTTGGCTGGCCGAAACGCGACGATCGCGTCGATCGGGCTACCGGAACCTGGGGCATCTGGCTCCCTGGTTTCTGCCAGTTCGTCACCGGCGTGATCCTCTTTGTCGGACTCACCTGGTTCCAGGTGTTCAAAGACAAACCCTTGTATATGGCCGCTCTCGCGTTCTCCGCATATGGCATCCACTGGTTCGCCATCGGTTACAACCGGATGAAGGGAAATGACCCGCGGCCCAACGCCGGTATGAGCGTCGCGTTCTTCATCATCTCCGTCACCGGTTTGATCGTGTTTTTCGCGGCGGGCGACTGGGCGGTCGGGCTGCTGTTCGTCGGCCTGGCCCTGATCTACGCGAGCGACTTCTTCGCATCCATCGGCAGAACGTTTGGCGAACGTGCCCTGGGCTTCTGGCATATCGTCACCGGACTGTGGCTCATGTACCTGATGCTCGCCGTCGCGCTCGACTTCTCGCTCGGTTGGTCGCTCGTGGTCTGACGCCGGATCTGAATCCTTAGCCGCCGGCGAACGGGGGCAAAATGTCCACCCGTTCGCCGAGCGGATGCGCTGGGTCGCGCCGCACAGTGCCGTTGACCAAGAAAGAACCGGACCTGGTCACCGCGCGCATCGCGTCGCCATAGCGCTCCTCGAGCACACGCCGCAGGTCGCCGACAGTGGACCCGTCAGGAATCTCGACGGGCTCTTCATCGGTGCCGGCTGCCTCGGCCGCTGCCGCGAAATACCTCACCTGAATCTGCATTCGCCTGCTGCTCCTACTCTGAAGGTCCTAATCGGCGATGACCCGGGCGCCGTGCACGGGGCCGGTCGCCCGCAGCGCGTGCAATTGCGCTGCGCTCAACGCGATTTGAAGGTCGAGCGCGCTGTCGAGATCGGCCGCGAGGAACGCGACGGTCGGGCCGGAACCCGACACGACCCCCGCGAGCGCACCAGCACGCTCGCCCAGTTCGAGCACGTCGCCGAGGGCCGGATTCAAGTGGATGGCAGGGGCCTGAAGGTCATTCGAGAGCGATTCTGCGAGCATCCGCGGGTCGCCTGCACGCAACGCCTGAAGCACGTTGGTGTCGACGAGCGGACGGTCTTGAACGGGGTGGATGTCCCTGGCGTGCCGTTCCCGGTGACGGTCGAGTTCCCGGTACACCTCGGGGGTGCTCAGCCCGCCGCCAGGCAGCACGAGAACCCAGTGATACGTGCCCTGTGCAAGAGCTGGGCTGAGCTGATCGCCACGTCCGGTGCCGATCGCGGTGCCGCCGAGCAACGCGAACGGCACGTCGGCGCCCAGCCTGGCGGCAAGCGTGTGCAGTTCGTCTTTGGAAAGTTCGGTGCGCCACAACGCGTCGCAGGCGAGCAGGGTTGCAGCCGCATCGGCGGACCCGCCGCCCATTCCTCCTGCGATCGGAACGTGCTTCTCGATCTCGAGATGCACTCCCCCACGGTGGTTGGTCTGCTTCGCAAGAAGCTTTGCCGCCTTAAGGGCCAGGTTCGAGCCGTCGGCCGGCAGCCGTGACGCATCGATCGGACCGGTGAACCGCACACTGAAGCCATCGGCGGGGAACGCGCGAACGTCCTCATACAGCGACACAGCCTGGTATGCCGTGGCGACATCGTGATAGCCGTCTTCCATGACGGCGCCGACGCCGAGGTACACATTGATCTTCCCTGGAGCACGTGCGTGCACCATCGTGAGCGTGGCCTCGGCGGTCATGTTTCCAACCTAACCGATCACCCCGAGGCTGCTAACCATGCCTTCATGCGATCGCGGGCTGCTTCGAGCGCCCGCGGCGAGTTCAGTTTGCCGTGCGTGCCCCGAACAGCACACGGCCGCTCCAATCCCGTTTCAGCGGTCCTGCCCACTTCAAGTGGGCAGAAACGCTGAAACGGGATGGGAAGCCGGGCGAGCGCCCACGACCCGCAGGTGCTCAGGCTCTGGCCAGCGCGACGAAATCGGCAACGGTGAGCGCCTCTCCTCGTGCGGTGGGCGCCAGGCCTGCTGCCTCCAGAGCATCGGATGCCGCCTGGGCGTCGCCGTAGACGACAGACAGCGACTGCCGCAACATCTTGCGACGCTGCTGGAACGCGGCATCCACAAGTTCGAACGTGCGGCGCCGCAGCGCAGCGTCGCCGGGTTCGGCGTCGTGCCGCTCGAACGCGACCAGGATGGAGTCGACGTTCGGCACGGGCCAGAAGACCTGTCTGCTGACCTGGCCAGCCGTGCGCCAGGTGCCGTACCACGCGGCTTTCACGCTCGGGCCACCGTAGATCTTGGACCCGGGAACAGCGGCCATCCGCTGCCCGACCTCGGCCTGCACCATCACGACACCGGAGCGGATCGAGTCGAAGTTCTCCAACAGGTGAAGCAGCACGGGCACAGACACGTTGTACGGCAGGTTGGCCACGAGCCGGTTGGGTGCGTGCGGCAGCTCGGCGAGTTGCAGCGCGTCGGCGCGGATGACCGTGAGCCGGTCGGCAACCGAGGCGTCAGTGTTCGAAAGGTCGGTGTCGGACGCGTCGGCGTCGGACGCGTCGGTGTTGGGAACGTCGGTGTCGGAAAAGTCGGTGAGCTGGGCGACAGTCTGCGGCAGTTGCGCCGCGAGCCGCTTGTCGATCTCGACGGCTACGACCCGCGCATCCGCTTCGAGCAGGCCGAGCGTGAGCGATCCGAGTCCTGGGCCGACCTCGACCACCGTGTCGCCGGGCCGCACGCCCGCGATGCGCACGATGCGACGCACCGTGTTTGGGTCGATCACGAAGTTCTGGCCGAGCTTCTTCGTCGGCGTCAGCTCGAGCAGATCCGCAAGGTCGCGAACCTCGGCAGGCCCGAGCAACCGCACCTCGCTCACG
>DATMTC010000307.1:0-9845 GCA_035565115.1 Microbacteriaceae bacterium
TCACAGAAGAACGCCCCGCAGAAGCAAGAGATCCAGCGAGGAAACACGGCGAAGCTTTCGGATGCGACGAGCGACCAGTACTGGGTCAATCCATTCCCGGGCAAGCCTCTGACGATCACGAGTGCAAAACTCTCCAATGCGCCGAAGGGCGTCACGGTCACATATACCCCATCGTCGATTGCGGTGAGCGCTGCTTCGGGTGCCGACATCGGCGTCGCAAGCGTCACGTACACGGTGCAGGATGCGACAAAAGACCCGAAACGGATCGCAACCGGTCAATACCAGGTGACCATCCACGACGTTCCGAGCAAGCCAAGTGCTCCGTCGGCCGCGGCCAATGGCGACTCGCAAATCAAGGTGACGATCAGCCAGGCTCCGAACAATAACGGCAAAGTGATCGATGGCTACCGGATCTACAGCGGAACGACTCTGATGGCGTCGCCGAAGGGTCTCGGCACGTCTGACATCACGGTCACCAACGGCACGGCGTACACCTTCACCGTCGCAGCGCACAATGAGGACGGCTGGGGAGAGCGCTCTGCCGTGAGCAACCCGGTGACCACGTGGGGTAAGCCGGCGACTCCGGCCGCTCCGAGGATGTCTGAAAGCGGCACTTCGCCGAACGGCAATCTGTCGTGGAGCTGGAGCTCTGTCGACACCCGGGGCGGCCTGCAAACCTACGAATGGCGGCTCAGCACCGGAGCAACGGGGCAGACCACCGGGCTGACTGCCTCAACCGGGGGCGCGAAATCGGGTACGGCGTATTCGGTCCAGGTTCGCGCTCAAAACAAGGGCGGGATCTGGAGCGACTGGTCGCCCGCATCCAACACGGTCACTGTCCCGGATCCGCCGCCCCCGACGCCTTCGGCCGACGTGGTCAAGGGCGCCAACCCTCCGGCTGGTTGGGGCTCGTGCAGCACGTCGTGGCATTTCGTCGGGGCGAGTTACTCCAACGTGCCGGCCGGCAACTACAAGCTGACGCCGATGGTGGGCGGCAGCCAGATCGGCACCGACATCATCACCGTCTACCTCAGCGGCAGCGGAACGGTCTCAACGCACGGTTGCGTAGGAAACCCTGGAGGCCAGTCCGTGCAGGTCAGATTCGACGGGCCAGGGACCACGTTCTACGCAACGACGAATAACTGGAACGGATTGAGCCCCAACGGTTCGGTTCATCCATGATCGGCGGCGAATTGGGGGACGCGCGGCGCGCGCAATGGGGGAGAACTCCCCATTCGACCCCATTTAGCGGGCGTGTTAGCGTAGACCGGGTTTGCGTTGGGGTCGCGGGCCATTGCCTGAAATCAAGCACGGTGGGAGTTTGACCTGTGGGAGCCATGTCGTCTTGGCTGCGCGGCCGCAAGGCCGTCGCTTCTGCCGTGGCGATCGCCGTGCTCGCGGGCGTTCCGCTCACGGTTGCCGTGCTGCACAAGGGCTTTCCGATGAGTGACGTGAACTTGGACACACGCGACGTGTGGGTTACCAACGGTGAAAAGCTGCTCGCCGGCAGGCTCAACCACCAGATCAACGAGCTTGACGCGTCGGTGAGTGGTGCGTCGAGCAAGCTGGACGTGCTGCAAGATGGCAACGCCTACTTTCTGACCGATGCAACGCACGGAATCGTGGAGCGCATCGATCCTGCATACGTTTCGCTTGTAGACAGGATCACCGTCCCGGCCGACTCGCAGGTCGCCTACGGCAAGAACACCCTGGCAATTCTCTCGCCGTCTGGCTCGCTGTGGGTGGTGGATGCCAGCGGTCACATCAACTTCGACAAGTCGAAAACCAAACCGGTCGCGAAGCTCGGGACGGATGCGCAGGTCGTCGTCAGCAAGCAAGGCGAGGTCTTTGCTGTGGCGCCGGAGAAAAAGAAGCTCTACACCGTCGAGCACCCGGGTGCGCAGGCCACGGCCGCTGAGTTCGCGCCTCCGAAGCACTATCAGTTGTCTGCGGTCGGCGACCATCCAGTGGTTCTCGATACCGACGCGAATCGACTGGTTAAGGCCGACGGGTCGACCATCGAGTTGCCGAGCAAGGCGATCAAGCTTCAGCAGGCTGGCGCAGACAATTCGTATGTGCTCGTGGCCTCTGGGGCCGGTCTGATCAAAGCGCCGCTAGGCGGGGGCGAGGTGAAGACCGTGTCGGCGGGTTTCTCGCAGAAGTTGACCCGTTCGAAGGATGTGTCTGCGCCTGTGTGGTTGAACGGGTGCGCGTATGGTGCGTGGTCGGGTGCGGGGCGGTATTTGTATGCGTGTGATGGTGTTGCGCCGAAGTCGATGGATATTGATCAGCCGGTGCAGGGTGATGATCTTGAGTTTCGGGTGAATCATGATGTGATCGCGTTGAACAATCTGCGGGATGGTAACGCGTGGGTTGTGTCGTCGAATATGCAGTTGGTGCAGAACTGGGCGATGTTGAAGCCGAATCAGACGCAGGTGCAGGGGGATACGGGCGAGGAGAAGCCGGTTCTGCAGTCGTTTGAGGACACTCTTGCTCAGCGTACGGCGCATAACCGGCCGCCGACCGCCGTCGACGACAATTTCGGTGTGCGGTCGAATCGGACAACAGTACTGCCCGTGCTCGCGAATGATACGGATCCGGATGGTGATGTTCTGACGATCACGGATTTGTCGACCATTCCGGCGGATCAGGGCAAACTTGACCTTGTCGATGGTGGGCGTGCGGTGCAGTTCACCCCGGCGAACAGTGCTTCTGGAACGATTTCGTTCCGGTACAGCATCGATGATGGTCGTGGTGGAACGGCGTCTGCGCAGGTGAATGCGGGCATCCATCCGCTCAGCCAGAATGCGGCACCGGTTTCCACGCGCGCGAGCACCGCGGACGGTGAGGTGGGCCAGTCGGTCGAGTACAACGTGCTGAACGATTGGATCGACCCGGACGGTGACGGGTTGTATTTGCTGAACGCGGCATCCACGACGGATGATGATGTGCAGTTCACACCCGACGGACTCGTCACCTTCACGAGCAAGACCGGGCAGACCGGCTCGAAAGAGGTGAAGTTCACCGTCTCGGACGGCAATCTGAGCACAACCGGAAGTCTGCTGATCAACGTGCACCCCTCCGGCACCCTCGACCCGGTCGCCGTGCCAGACTACGGCTCAGGGTTCGCGGGCAACGCCATCACGATCAAGCCTTTGGACAATGACAAGTCACCGTCTGGCGCCCCGTTGACGCTCGTCGGCGCATCCATCGACGGAAGCAGCGATGCCAGCGTCGTCGCGGATCCTGACAAGCAGACGGTCACCGTGTCGACGAATGTGGCTGGCGAGTACTACGTGAAATACACACTCGGCGCCGGTGCCAAGTCCACGGTCGGGCTCATTCGCGTGAATGTGGCTGAGAACGGCACGGATGCTGCGCCCGTCGCCGTTCAAGACACCGCCTACGTGCGTGCCGGGGAGTCGACGACGGTCAGTGTTCTCGACAACGACACGTCGCCATCCGGTCGAGTTCTCGCGGTACGGTCTGTGACCAAGAGCGCGGAGGCCGCAGATCTGAATGTCGAGGTGCTCGATAACGCCGTGGTGAAGATCACGGCGCCGACCGTGCTGGCCAAACAGGTGCAGCTGCAGTACACGGTGTCGGACGGGCCGAAATCGGCGACCGCGGGGATCACCGTGGTGCCGATCGCTCCCCTTGTAAATCATCAGCCGCCGATTGCGGTCGACGACACCGTGTCGGTTCGCGCGGGTGACATTGTGAGCGTTCCGGTGCTGGACAACGACTATTCGCCCGACAATGAACGATTCACGCTCGACCCGACACTGCGCGACGATAGTGGTGCAGGCGCCGGGTCGACCGCGTTCGTGAGCGGCAAGCTGGTGCGCTATCAGGCGCCGAAGGAGGCAGGCCAGCACTCCGTCGTCTACGAGGTAACTGACAAGTTCGGTCAGAAGGCGCAAGCGACCGTCACGTTCGTGGTGACCGCTCCAGACAAGGGGAAAGATCGCGCGCCGAAACCGCAAATTCTGACCGCTCGCGCGTTTGCCGGGTCGACGATCCCGGTGACCGTTCCACTGGACGGTATCGATCCTGACGGTGATTCTGTGACGCTGGATGGGATCGTGTCGCAACCGACGCTCGGCCGCATCTCCGGTTCGAACAGCACGTCGTTCACCTATGAGGCATATCCGGCCTCAGCTGGCACTGACACGTTCACCTATCGGGTCAAAGACACCTACGGCAAGACGTCGGTAGGTACAGTGCGAGTTGGTGTGATCAAGCGGGCGGAGACGTCTCAGCCGCCGATCGCCGTGAACGATACCGTCGAGGTCAAGCCGGGCAAGACGGCATCCGTTCCGGTTTTGAACAATGACTCAGACCCGAACGGGTACACGATCGCGCTGCAGAAGAAGCTGCTTGCGGTCGATCCAGGGTTGAAGGCGCACACGCACGGCAAGTTCGTGCTGCTGACGGCGCCGGCCGCTGAGGGTGCTTACCAAATCCGGTATCAGATCACGAACGGTCAGGGTGGCGTCGACAGCGCATTCGTTCAGGTGATCGTGGATAAGAATGCGAAGCCGCAGTATCCGACGGCGGTCGACCAGGTGCTCGAACCGGACCGGGTAGCTGACAAGAGCGCTGTGAAGGTGAACGTGCGCGACGGGGCCACGAATCCGTCGGGACTCGTGTCAGATCTGAAGGCATCGGTCACTGGTGCGAACGCCTCGAAGGCGTCAGTCGGCGACAACGGATCTGTCACGGTCCATCCATCCGACACGCGGATGGCCATAACCTACGAGCTCACGGACCCGACAACCGGTCTCAGCGCCGACGCGTTCATCGTTGTGCCGCCGAAGGGTGATGAGACGGCGCCGCCGAGAATCAAGCCATCCTTGCCTCGGCAGATCGTCGAGTCAGGAGGATCGAAGACGTGGAAGCTCTCCGACATCATCGACGTTCCATCACATCGCGCTGCCAAGCTGACCGGGGCATCCGGTGTCACGGCCACGAACAGCAATGGCAAGTCGCCGTATGACGACGACCAAACCATCACGTTCACCGGCGCGAAGGGCTACAGAGGACCCGCCGCCATCACATTCAAGGTGAACGACGGGCATGATGCCGGGCAGAGCAAGGACCGCGTCACGTCTCTCGTGCTGCCATTGACCGTCGGAAATCCAGATCAGTCGGATGTTCCGCCGACGTTCACGCCGCCGAACGAGCAGATTCAGGCTGGCGAGGCGTCGCTGACAATCGACCTGCGATCATCGAGCTTCCACCCGAACCCCGAGGTGCTGAACAAGCTGACATACAGCGGTCTCTCCGGCGCATCGAACGGGATTGAGGCCAGTCTGAGCGGCTCGAACCTGACCATGTCCGCGCCACTCGGGGTGCAACCAGGGTCAAGTGCGACCCTGAAATTCACCGTCAGTTCAGGCAAGTTCACGATCGACGGCTCCGTGAACGTGAAGGTCGTATCGTCGACCAGGCCGATCGCATCTCAGAAGTCCATTCCGGCCACCGACATCCGTCGCGGCAAGACGGCGACCGAGCCGTCCGCCGCGGGTGACAAGTACTGGGTGAACCCGTTCCCCGGCAAGCCGTTGACGATCACCAGCGCCAAGCTGTCGAACGCGCCGAAGGGCGTCACCGTCACATACACCGCATCGTCTATTTCGGTGAGCGCTGCTTCGGGTGCCGACATCGGCGTCGCAAGCGTCACGTACACGGTGCAGGACGCGACGAAGGACCCGAAGCGCGTCGCGACGGGTCAGTACAACGTCACAATCCACGATGTGCCTGGCAAACCGGATGCGCCGACGGCTACTGCCACCGACGGGCAAGCGATCGTGAACATAGCGCGTGCCCCCGCGAGCAACGGAAAAGACATCGACGCGTACGAGATCAGCAACGGCTCGAAGACGATTTCGGCGAAGATTGGACCGAACACCTTTACCGGGCTGACAAACGGAACGGCGTATCGGTTTACGGTCAGGGCCCACAATGCCGACGGGTGGGGTCAGCCATCCGCAGCGAGCGCAGCTGTCACGCCATATGGCAAGCCGGCGCAAGTAGGCGGCTTGAATATCCAGAAGAACAGTACGTATGCGAAGTCGAGTTTCACGCTGAGTTGGAACGGCCTCAGCGGCGCGGCCACCGGGGGCGGAACCGCGTCGTACCAGTACGACTTTGACGGCCAAGGATGGAAGAGCGCCGGCCATGCGACCTCGGTGACAACGGCAAGCCAACCGGCAGGAACGTACCGCTTCTCCGTGAGGGCGGTCAACGATGGCGGTGGTGGTACAGGGCCGACAAGCACTTCGGGGTCAGTGACCATCAATAATCCGCCCCCGCCCGACCCATCCGTTAGCATCTCGAAGGGCAATGGACCGGTGTATTCCGGGACCTGCACCAACGGCTGCTTCTACTTCAAAGTGTCGATCAAGGATTTCAGTCAGGGAAGCCACACGGTCAAGTACTTCTGCAACGGAAACAACTCTGGCTATACCGACACTGTGAATGCCGGTTCCGACGGGACTGGATCGATGAACTCTCAAAACCAGTCGCAGTTCAACTGCGGCTACCCGAACACTTACGTGACCGTCGACGGGCACAAGAGCAACGTCGCCGATTTCAGACCATAAAACAGGAGATAAAACACTCATGCCAGTAACACAGGAACAGGCGGACTGGTTCGCCGGTGCGTTCAACCAATTGGTCGCGAACGTCGACAAGGCGATCCTCGGCAAGGAGCACAGCATCCGCCTGGTGCTGACCGCGATGCTCTCGAACGGCCATGTGCTGCTCGAAGACGTGCCTGGAACGGGCAAGACGGTTCTGGCAAAGGCGCTGGCAAACACGGTTGACGGCACGCAGTCCCGCATCCAGTTCACACCAGACCTTCTGCCGTCCGACGTCACGGGTGTGACCATCTATGACCAGTCGAACGGCAAGTTCGAGTTCCACGCGGGGCCGATCTTCGCGTCAGTGGTCCTTGCAGACGAGATCAACCGCGCGAGCCCGAAGACGCAATCAGCGCTGCTCGAGGTAATGGAGGAAGGGGTCGTCACTGTTGACGGCGTCGGCCACTCCGTCGGTGCCCCGTTCATCGTCATCGCAACGCAGAACCCGATCGAACAGGCGGGAACGTACTCTCTGCCGGAGGCTCAGCTCGACCGCTTCCTGATCAAGACCTCGCTGGGATACCCCGACCACGACACAACCGTGAGCCTGCTGATGGATTCGTCGAACCGCGCGCGGGCATCCTCGATCCAGCCGATCATCGCATCGGATTCCGTCGTGACGATGTCTGAGCTCGCCTCTGACGTGCACGTCGACGCGTCTGTCATGGGCTACCTCAGCGAAATTGTGAGTGCGACACGGGCGGACAAGGACTCCGCGCTCGGTGTCAGCATCCGTGGCGCGCTTGCGCTTGCCCGCGCGGTGAAAACCTGGGCCATCGCGTCCGGTCGCACCTATGTGACGCCTGACGACATCCGCGACCTTGCGATCCCCGTGCTCGCGCACCGGGTGATCGTCGACCCTGAGTCCGAGTTCGCAGGGGTCAGCGCTGAGGATATCGTCGCGCGGGCGATCTCTGCCGTGAATCCGCCTGCGTATCGAGCAGCCTGACACGATGAGCATCGCCGAGCCGAAACGTCGCTCGCAGACCGCGATCGGGCTGCGTGAGCTCTGGCACGCCGTGCTGAGCGCACTGGGCGGCGTCGGTCGATTCTTTCTGCCCGCCATCCGTGCGGTCGATGGCGTAGCAGGGCCGACGCTGCGTGCTGTCACGCCGATGGGTTGGCTGGTGTTGGCCGGAGCGGTCGGCTCCTTCGTCGCGAGCGCAGTGTTCTCCTGGGCGGAGTTCACCTTCATCGGTGCAACATTGTGCGCTGGCTTCCTTGTCGCACTCTGTTTTGCCATCGGACGCTCCACGTATGCGGTCAGCATCGACCTGAATCCGCGGCGAGTGGTGGCGGGGACACGCGCGATGGGACAGATGACGGTCACCAACGTCGGCAAGCGGCCGATGCTGCCGACCCGCATGGAGCTGGCCGTCGGCAGCGGCATGGCGGAGTTCGTCGTTCCCCGCTTAGCGCCCGGAGCCGAGAACGAGGAGCTGTTCGCCGTTCCAACGCAGCGGCGCGCGCTCATCCTCGCAGGGCCGGCCCAGTCCGTGCGCGGCGACCAGCTTGGCCTGATCCGCCGGGTGATGCGCTGGACGGACCAGATCGAACTGTTCGTGCACCCCGAGACCACGCGGTTGGTCGCAACGGCGCGTGGACTGGTTCGCGATCTCGAGGGCCAAACGACCAAGGTGATCACAAACAGCGACCTCGCGTTCCACGCGTTGCGCACGTATGAGCCTGGCGACGACATCCGCAACGTGCACTGGCGCACGTCGGCGCGCACCGGCCAGCTGATGGTTCGGCAGTATCAAGAGACTCGCCGCTCCCAGCTGCTACTTCTGCAGAGTGCAGAGACCGAGCACTACTCATCGGATGACGAGTTCGAGCTCGGCGTGTCTGTGATGGCGTCGATCGGATGCCAGGTGATCCGTGAGGAGAGCGAGCTTAACGTTGCGTGGGAGAACGCTACGCTGCGCAATCGCACGGTGACAGCGCTGCTCGATGACTCATGCCGCATCGAGCCGGTGAGCGGCGCGTACGCGAGTCTGCGCGAGTTCGCGCGGGTGAAAGGCGCCAAGCTTCCATCGCCGAGCGTCGTCATTCTTGTTGTCGGATCGCTCGCCAACGCGCACGACATTCGTGCCGTGTCGACGCTCTACGGACCGGACACCGAGATGGTGGCAGTGCAGGTCAATATCGGCGCAGACTCACGCCTGAGCAAGGTGGGCAAGGTGGTCATCGCGACCGTCGGTCGTTTGGCCGACCTGCCCGCCATCCTGGATCGGGCCGGCCGATGATCGGCATGAAGCGCCTCGCCGCGACCCCGACTCCAATGATGTGGGTCGACATCGCGGTTGTCATGGTGCTGAGCATGGTGGCTGTCGTCGGGTTCGAACCCGCTTTCGGTCATTTCGGATTTCTGACCGCCGCTATCGGTGGCCTGCTGATCGGATGCGCCGTCGCACTGCTCGGTAACATGTTGCGGCTGTCGGTGCTGACGACGATCGCTATCGCCATCGGCGCATACTTTTTGTTCGGCACAGCTCTCACCATGCCTGCGCAGGCGCTGTACGGCGTTCTGCCATCGCTCGACGGGCTGAGCGGTCTCGTGCTCGGTGCGGTGTTCGGCTGGTCGGATGCCGTCACGCTGCAAGCGCCGGTTGAGGCCCCGCCATACATCGCCGTCGTGCCGTACTTCGCCTCATGGCTTGTCGCATTCGTCACCGTGCTGCTTGCAACGCGGTGGCTGCCACGCAAGCCACGAACCGTGCCTCGGTCAAGCATCCTGCTAATCGGTCCTGTTCTGCTCTTCGTCGCTGCCATTCTGCTCGGCACCCGAGACGCGTACTTCGCGGGTGTTCGCGGCGTGGTCTTCGCGGGTATCGCACTGATCTGGTTGGGTTGGCGACGGCTTGCTCACGGCGGTTTGGCCGTCTCAAGCGATCGCGGTCTGCTTCGGCGCAAGATCATCGGCACCGGCGTCATCGTGCTCGCGGCAGTTCTGGTCGGACTGCTGGCAGGTGCCGCCCTCGCGCCCGCACCCGCATCGAGATACGTGCTTCGTCAGGAAGTGACGCCGCCTTTCGACCCGCTCGATTACCCGAGTCCACTCGCCGGATTCCGCAAGTACACCAAGGATCTGCAGAAGACCAAGCTGTTCACGGTCGACGGGCTGCAGAAGGGCGAGCTGATCAGGCTGGCAACAATGGACAGCTACGACGGAATCGTCTGGAGCGTCACCGGTCCGCA
>DATMTC010000308.1:0-10026 GCA_035565115.1 Microbacteriaceae bacterium
AGGCGGCGGCCGCAGTGGTCGAGAGCCACTGGGACGCGTTCGCCAGCGCGGCGCCGAAACACCTGCTCGCCGCCCTGAAGGCTCTTCCCGGTGAAGCGTTCGTCAACATGCCCAGCCTGAGCGTGGCCGCCAACTACCTGCAGCACGTGGTCATCGACGGCGAACCGCGAAGATTCTTCCACGACGGCCGGCTCGCCCCGAATCCGGACCCCGAAGCCTCCGCGAATCTGGACACCCTCGTCCTGCTGACCGGCAAGGCCGCCGGCGACCGCACCGCCGGCAGGCTGGAGGAAGCGCGGCGCACCGTTCTGGAAGCCAAGGCCGTCCTCGACAGGATCGACTCTTCCGAGCGCGGCGCGATCGTCAACTCATTGCCGCACCTTCGTTTCCAGTGGGGCCGCACTCTCGACGCAGCGCAAGCATCCGGTGCCATCGGCGAATACGAGGAGGCCTACGATCTCGCGCGGCTCACCCGGCAACCGGTGATCGCACGGCGAGCGGCCGCCCATATCGCCTGGGCCCACGCGGACCGCGGCCGACTCAACGACGCCGACCTGTGGTTGGCGCGGGCTCAGGCGGAGCCGGCCACCAATGGCCGCTATGACGTGATCCTGTTCCTGACCTCGGCGTTGCTCAAGCAGGATCGAGGCGACCGCGGTGCCGAAGCGGACCTCGCCCGGGCGCTAGGCCTCCCGCTCGGAGAGCAATGGGCGGCCGCGCTCTGGGTGTCCGCGCTCCTTGCCCAGGGCAATCCCGGAGCAGCCTCGGTGGATGCCCAGCTCGAGCGCGAACTCGAACGACACTCGGAAGCGCAACTCGGTGGCTCCGATGCCCGCTACGTCAACGCCGCCCGCGCTCGCCTCGCTCGAGCGCGGCCACGGCTTCGCGGGAACGTTGCGCCCATCCCGACTGAGACTGCTCTCGATCCGCTGCTGGATGCGACGCTCGCCTACTTCGAGGGCAGATACGTGGATGCGCTCGCGAGCAGCGAGGAAGCCCGCACGTTGACCGCCGCCCCGCGCGTCGAGGCGCCAGCACTGCTGTTGGCCTCGGCGTCTCACCACGAGCTCGGCCACTTCCCGACCGCGGCCGAGTCGTTCCGTTCGGCCAACGCGATCATCCAGCAGCAGCGGATGTACAGCGCGTACACGTTCGTCCCCGCACGGACGCTCACTGTCCTTGCCCATCAGGCCGGTGAGGTGATCCACGGCCGGCGCCCCGCCGCGGCCGAAGAGCCGGCCCTTCCGAAGCTGACGAAACGCGAACGGCAGATCCTCGGCCTCCTGGCCAGCGGGCTCTCCGTCCAACAGATCGCCGCCGACCTCTACATCAGCCCGAACACCCTCAAATCGACCATGCGCGACCTCTACCGCAAACTGGGCGTCAACTCCCGCGCGGCTGCAGTCCAGCAAGCCAAGGACTTCGAAGCATCCTTCAGCCACCGAAAGACGCAGAACCCGCAACGCTGAATCGAAGCAGGCGCGACCTACGAGGTCCCGAAGGTGTGGGCCTCGACCTGTTGGGTCGCCTGTCGCAGTACACGGATGGCCGTGGCGAGGTCATCCGGCTCGATGCCGACGAGTGCGACCTCGCGCACCTCGGCGAACGGGTCGGGGAGGGCGCTCCACATCGTCCGGCCGTCGGAGGTCAGGGTGATCAGCCGCTGTCGCTGATCCGTCGCGGAGGGAGCCTGCTCGACGAGGCCTTTGCGTACGAGGGTGGCCACGATTCCGCTGAGACTCGCCCGTTCGATATGCAGGGCACGGCCGAGGTCGCGCTGAGAGGTCGGGCCGTCCGTGGCGAGTTGGTAGAGCACCGCCCACTGGGTCGAGCCGATTCCGAGCGGTCGCAATACACCATCGACGGCTGCCCGGTTGGCGAAGTAGTACCGCTTGGCCCAGGTGCCGATGAACTCCGGCTCGGAAGCGCGCTCGGTCATGCGTCAAGTATTCACCAGGGGATGGGGGTGTTCTCCCAACGCGTGAAGGTGCCGGTCGGACCGTCCGGGCCCAGCAGGCACACGCGCACCACCTCGCGGGAGCCGTCCTCGACGGACTCGGTGCCCGCGAAGTTGTTCAGGTTCGTGGCGGTGAAGGCGGGCGAGACCAGGTTGACTTTGATGTCCGTCGATTCCAGTTCGACCATCATCGCCAAGGTGATCGCGTTCTGTGCGGCTTTGGATGCGGGATACACCGGGCCGAACATCGAATGGTAGGGAGAGCCGGGGTCGGCATTGGCTGTCAGCGATCCGACGCCGCTCGACACGTTGACGATCCGGGCGTCGGCCGACTTCCGCAGCAGCGGCAGCATCGCCTGGTACACGGCGAGAGTGCCGAAGACGTTGGTCTCCCACACCGTGCGGATCTCGTGCAGTGACGCCGTGCTCGCCTTGTTCGCTGTGACGTAGTCGCGGAGGAACTCGCCATCGCTGCGGTGGGCGCGTGAGATGCCGGCGTTGTTGACCAGGAGATCCAGACGACCGAACTCCTTCTCGATGCGCTCCGCGGCGGCCGCGATCGAGGTGGCGTCCGTCACATCGATCTGGATCGGGAGCGCGCCCTCTCCGATCTGCTCGGCCGCGGCCTGCCCTCGCCCGGGATCGCGGGAGCCGAGCAGCACGGTGACGCCGCTTGCGACGAGCTCCTTCGCGACCTGGAAGCCCACTCCTTGGTTCGCCCCGGTGATCAGAGCGATTCGGTCCGTTGTCATGACGGGTTCCTTTCATTCGGTACCGAACGATTGTCGTTCGGTACCAGACGAATGTCAAGGAGCGGAGATAAGTCTGCACAGAGGGGTTCAGAGAAGCGGATCCTCATCCTCTTCGTCGGTGGGGACGTAGGCAAACCAGCCGAAGCTCGCACCCGCTTCGACTTCGCGGTCTATGCGAGCTTGCATTTCATCGAGATCTCGAGAGATCTGCGTGAACGCCGCTGCGGCGTCGGTATTGGTCGGGCCTGAATCGGACCGTGCTCTGATCTTCTTGTCCCGGCTATCGCGGTACTCGACTTCGAACTGTCCACCGACCTCTGCCGCAAGTCGTTCGGCAAGTCGGCGTGCGTCGTCGGCGAAGAGTGCGCGGTCCTCGGCCGAGCCCCATCGGTCGTCTTCCGTGAGCGAGCGATAGTAGAAGCTCTCCCAAGCTTCCAGATCCTTCCTGAGACGTGCGGAAATCCTTGACTGCTCGTACGGGACCGGTCCGATTGCGAACCAGATGACACTCTCGGCGTAATCCGGAAACAGTCGGATCACCGAACGGAAGTACTCGTCATCGCGCGCCATGCACTCAGCCTATTGATGATGCCCGGAGGATGACCGACTGGCAGCTCGGTCGCGCCACCATGCCTGAGGAGGGTGAAGGCCCCGGCGGAGATCGAAGGTCATGATGACTTCCCGACGCCGCGGAGCACGCAACGGACGTCCCTGCCGGTGACCTTCGCCGACACATGCCACGCCGTGTTCCCGTGCGCCGGAACGGACACGTCGGTCTGGGCGTATCCCAGCACCGTATTGCCGGCGTCCACGAAGAATACGGTCGTCGTCAACTTCATCGGCTGCGACGCACCGTGAGCGTTCCCCGACGCTGTCCAGGTGTCCGGCCCCGACCGAGTGCACGCATCGAGGGTGACCCCCTTACGCAGCCCAGGATCGTTGGGAATGTCCGTCGCGTCAGGCAACGAGCTGTCCGCCCGGCTCGGCGCCGGAGCGCCAGTCGCGGCCGGAGTGGCGGTCGGTGCCGGCGCAGCAGTGCACCCGGAGAGGGTGGCGATGACCGCTGCCGACAACACCGCTGCCGACAACACCGCGGCCGACACAGCCGCGCGTCGGAAACGTCGGTAAGTTCTCATCCTCATACTCATCCCGTTGGCGAAACGCTCGATTGCGAACCGGGGAAGGGGCAGCCATGCCACCCCTCCCCCGGGACCGGGTCTACTTGACCCGCCGCCGCTGAACCCGCCGAGCGACGAGGACCGAACCGATCGCGAGCGATCCCAGAACAATCAACAGCAGCCACCGCGTATCCGCCTCACCCGAAGCGGCGGCCACACCACCCGTATGAACAGACGGCCCCAGAACAACCGCAATCACCACAGCCGACGGACCAGAATCCACCGAACCGCCCGACGGATCCTTCCCGTGCGCTACCGCCGTGTCGCTCACCGACCCGTTATCCAGATCCGCCTGCGTCACCGTGTAGGTGGCCGTGCATGTGGTTGACGCACCTGGCGCCAACGTCGTCACCGGGCACACCGGAGGAGCATCCAGGCCACCCGCCGGGGCTGCTTGCACATCGGTGACATTCACACCCGTGAGCGTCTGATTGCCGGTATTGGTCACCAGGAACGAATAGGTCACCTTCTGACCCACCGACGACACCTGCTGCACATCAGCGGACTTCACCACGGTCAGCGCAGGCAGCGGAACCGGAATCGTCACATCCGACGGAGGAGAATCCACCGGATCACCCGACGGATCCTTGCTATGCGCTACCGCCGTGTCACTGACAGACCCGTTATCCAGATCAGCCTGCGTCACCGTGTAGGTGGCCGTGCACGTCGTCGACACATTCGGAGCCAACGTCGTCACCGGGCACACCGGAGCAGCATCCAGGCCACCCGCCGGGGCTGCCTGCACATCCGTCACATTGACACCCGTGAGCGTCAGGTTGCCGGTGTTGGTCACCAAGAACGAATACGTCACCTTCTGACCCACCGACGACACCTGCTGCACATCAGCGGACTTCACCAGCGTCAACGCCGGCTGCGGAGGAACCGGAATCGACACATCCGACGGCGGGGAGTCCACCGGGTTATCCGACGGATCCTTCCCATGCGCCACCGCGGTGTCATTCAGCGACCCGTTATCCAGATCCGCCTGCGTCACCGTATACGTCGCCGTGCACGTCGTCGACACATTCGGAGCCAACGTCGTCGCCAGACACACCGGAGCAGCATCCAGGCCACCCGCCGGGGCTGCCTGCACATCCGTCACATTCACACCCGTCAACGTCTGATTGCCGGTGTTCGTAACCAAGAACGAATACGTCACCTTCTGACCCACCGAAGACACCTGCTGCACATCAGCCGACTTCACCAGCGTCAACGAGTTGATCGGCACGTCCACGGTGCAGGCGGCGTCGGTGGAGCCGGTGGCACAGTTGCTTCCGGGGTTATCGGAGACAACCGTGTTCCGCATGAGATGCGGGCCACTGTCGGGGTTGTTCACGGTCACCGAATACGTGATCTCGGCCGTGTCTCCCGGGTTGAAGGTTGCAGGTCCAGTCCAGGTCAATGTCGGGCTGGTGTAGGAGACGGTTCCGTTTGAGGCCGCCGCATCGCCACCATAGGTTGCATCGGTCAGCACATTGCTCAGGTCATCGGTGAACGCGGCGACTGCCGGGCTCGAGTACGGCATCGAGCCGGTATTCGTCACCGTGATCGTATACATGACTGAGGACCCCAACACCGCCGGGTTCGGAGACGCCGTCTTATGGAACTCCAGCGAACACTGTGCCGCGCTGGGCGTGACCGTGAACTGTGCGGCACCGGTCGGGTTACCACCCGGGGCGTCCGTACCACCACCGGTCGCCGTCGCATCCGTCACCGCCACAGCCGCATTCGATACGACCGCGGACTGGCCACATGCAACCGGAGGCACCACGGTCTGGAAACACATCTGCGGGGTGTTCCCCACCCACGAGATCGACACCTGCGCACTCGTGATCGCCGACGTCGCACTGCGGAACACCACAGTCGCCGACAACGAGTCCGTCGGCGCCGTCTTCGGAATCGACGACAAATTCAAGCTCTGCCCCGGCGTCAACGTCACATTCGTGAACCCGGCGACCGGGTTGCCGTTGCTGTCCGTCAGCGACACCGTCGCCGCGGTGTACGACCCGGCCGGCGCACCGACGATCGTCAACTGGTTCCACGACTGGAACCCCGCCGCTCCGCTATCGCAGTAGTACTGCGCCGGAGACGCCGTCATGACCGTGGTCGAAGAAGAACAGGCCGTACCCGTCAGCGCATCGAACGAGACGATCTTCTTACCATCGCCATCAGCCAGCAGACACGTCGAATCCCCGGTCATCGGCCGCACCGCGTAAAGGCCTGAATTCGCAACCGTGGTGAACCCCGCACACGGCTGCACCTTCCCGCCCACCAACGGCAACGAGAAATCGAAGCACCCGACCGAGTTGCCACTGTTGACAGCCAGGTAGGACCTCGGCCCCTGCACGAACACATCGCCGTAGGTATTGGCCGCCCCCGTGGGGTAGGGGTTCGCGATCGCAACTCCCGTAAGGTCCCAACAGCTGACAGTTGTATTCGTCGTCCCGAACGAGCAGATCCCGGTCACGTTGCCCGTCGCATTGATGACCGGCACGAACGGCGTGATCCTGTTGGGAAAGAAGGGGTCATAGACCGGAACCGTGCCGAACGGGGATCCCGGGCATGCACTGTTCGTCACAACATTGAAACAGTTCACGTTGTACGCAGAATTGGTGGCCGGGGCGACCGCGGTGAACACATAGTCCCCATAGGTCACCGCGTAGCCGCCACCCGACGTCGACGTCGTGGGAGTCAACTGGGTCACACCGCAGGCACCGGAAGCGGGCGAGAAGCACAACAGGTTCCCGCTCGCGTCCGAGAAGTAGTAGTTCCCGTTCGACGCAGGAATGCCCGTGCCACCGATACGCCCGTAGATGCCCCCGACCGGGCCTGCGTATGGTGCAGAAATGACGGTGTCGAGTTGCGTGAACCCACAGCTGGTGAGGGTGGCCAGATCCAAACACATCACACCGACCGGGTAGACGCCGGCGACCGTGGTCGTCTGCTGCACTTCCCAATACAGCCGGCCATCGACGATGAACGTGCCGTTCTCGTCCGCCGTCGTCATCCCGTTGGCCCCGGTACCGATGGGCGTCCCGGAAACCGGGGACACGTAGGTGGCAGTGGTGTTGGAACCGACCGGCCACCCCGGGCAGAGTGCACCCGATACCGTCGCACAGAACACGTTCTGGCTGGTGTTGTTGTGATGGAACACCGCGTACACCAGCGAGTTGTCGGGTGACGAGATCGCGTCATACCCGTCCCCCGCACTGTTCGTCAGGTTCACGGGCATCGGCGCGGTCGGATTCACCGACTGCTGCTGCGTCTGGGGCGGGAACGTACCCACCATCCCCACACCGGTCGCTCCCGCAGGCGGAGTCCCCAGCTGCCAGGTCGCGCCTCCGTCGGTGGAGAACTGCGAAGAGAACGGATGCGTCGGGTCCGCGCTCGGCGGCAACTGCAACGATCCGGGCACATATGTGCCCGCGTTCGTCAACGGATCCTTCACATCCACCGACGCATTGCCAGAAGTGTTGTTCTGGTAATCCACAGCCCACTTGATCGTGTCCCCGGGATTGGCCGTCCCCGTCGTCGCACCCCCCGGCGCAGCCGAAGACGAAGCCGTACTCCCATTCGTCAGATCCGTACCGGTCTTATACGAAGTCGAAATCCCCGTCGTATCGGCGGACGCCACCGAGACACCGAACACCACAGACACCAGCAACAACACCATCGCCAACACGAACGCCACGACACCGACGCGCCGCGAACGATCGGTGAGCACAAGCGACGAGACCATCAGGAACCACCCTCCCCACGAGCACGACCGAAGCCCCTCGAAGAATCGGCGAATGCCCCTGCAGGGTGCGGAAGACGCTTGTGTTCAGCACCTGCATGGCATGCCTCATCGCTGCAACCCGACAACGGATGGCGCCGACGGCAATCCGCCGGAACCTCAAATGCGCGCATGGCGGCACACCCTTCCACATACAACAAGAAAGAGAATCTCGAGACGATTCAAAGAGAAGGCAACGGCACCCGAAAGACAGTCATCCCGACCCAGCTCTCAACGAGGAAGCAACACACAGATGCTGACACAGCACCGCTACACCCTGACAGACACCAACAACCGGTCTGCCTGACGCCAAAGCCATGCGCCGTTACACGTTCGTTACAATTCACCAGCGCTGTGAACGCGCTCGGGATGGGCCGCCGAGAGGCGCCGCTTCATTGAGCGATGCGTCCCTGGTTGGCCGCCTGCGGGCGATCAGAGAAGCGAGACGATGCCATTCACCACAAGCGATGCTGCGCTCACGCCGGCCAGGGTGAGAGTGGTCCGCCTGATGAGGGTTTCGGATATCCGGCCGGCGAAGAGAAGGGCGACGACAGCTCCGATGATCACCCCGGCGACCGCCCACCCGAGTTTCGAGACGCCATTCACGAACGGTCCGAGAGCGATGAGCGTGACAACGTTCAGAGGGAGGAAAAATGCCTGCATCGTCCCCCGCGCCACCGCTGCCGACCATCGCCGCGCCGATACGAACAGCGCGACAGGTGGACCGCCGACGCCGGTCAGAGCGGTCAACAGCCCGCTCGCAGCGCCCGTGATGACGGCGCCGCGTCTGCCGAGCATCCAGTTCAGTGGACGTCCTCGAGCAACGAGCACAGTGCCGAAGAGCACGGCCGCCCCTGCGAGCACGGTCAAGAACGGCGCGTGGACGCTGCCCAAGACGAAGACCGCAGGAACGACGAGCAATGCGGCAGGAATGAGCAGCCTGACCGTGTCGCCCAGGCGCACGAACCGGATGGAGCGGGCCAGCACGGCGGCGTTCAGCACGATCGAGATGATCAGGACGATGCGAATACCGTCTTCGCGGCCCAGCGCCAAGATCAGAAGCGGTGAGGCGATGAGCCCGAACCCGATTCCGGAGAGGACTTGGAACGCTGATCCCGCTGCAGCCGCCACCAGTACAGCGACATCAAGCCACTCAATCACTTGGATGGCGCTTCACAGGAGTCAGGATCGTCGTCACGAGGCACCCGGGCCGGTATCAGGCTTGTGAGCTCGGCCGACCAGGGATGTGGCTGAGAATCGATTTCGAGAATCCGCCGTCGACGCAGATGTCTTGACCGGTGACGTAGCCCGATAGCGGACCGACGAGGAACTCGATGACGTTCGCGACGTCCATCGGGTCCCCGATCCTGTGCAGCGGGATTATGCTTTCCCGCTGCTGTTTGATCCGGGAATCCTCGTACATCTTCTCCGTCATCCGCGTGCGGGTCATTCCCGGGGAGACCACGTTCACGCGGATGCCGTCCGATGCCCACTCCAGTGCGAGTGTTTGAGCGAGCAGCGTCAATGCTGCCTTGCTCGGGCTGTAGGCCCCCGACCCCGCATGTGGCAGCTGACCCGACATGGACGACGTGAAGCACGCAGCACCCTGACTGGCGGCCAGATGCGGGTAACTGGCTTTCGCGAGAAGCCACGCGCCGCGCACGTTGACGGAGAACATGCCGTCCCAGTCCTCGACGGAGAGCTCGCTCAAGGGGCGAGGATGTGCGATCCCGGCATTCGAGACGAGTGCATCCAGGCCACCGAATTCGTCCACCGCAGCCGCGACCATCCGGGCCGGTACCTCCGGGTCGCCCAGGTCTCCCGACAATGCGATGGCGGTACCGCCCATCGACTGGATCGAGCGGACGATCTCCTCCTGCAGGCGGCTTGGTTCATGCCCGCACACCGCGATCATCGGCTTGGCACCCCGAGCTAGGGCTGCCTCTGCCAGCCTCACGGATGCCGCCGCGCCGATGCCGCTGGTTCCACCACTGACCAAAGCTCTCATCGCATGGTCTCCATTCAGACGTTCCATCCCTCGCCTCTGAGGGCAGTGAGGGCCTTCTCGAACTCGTGCAGAGTGTCTTCTTCACGGATCACTTCGAGAACGGCGTTGTCCGTTCCGACGGTCGCCGCCACAGCGTCGCCCACTGCGCGAAAATCGATGACGCCGGTGCCGATCGGATCGTGGCCCCACACGTCCGTTCCTGTGTCGGAGACGTGCACGAGGGCAATCGAGTCGTGATTGGCGCGCAGAGCCTCGGCGGGATCCTCGCCGATGTAGGCGGCATTCGCGACGTCGTACACGATCTTGAGCGAATCATCGTCGACCGTCTCGACGATGCCTGCCAGCTCCTCGATCGT
>DATMTC010000309.1:0-7322 GCA_035565115.1 Microbacteriaceae bacterium
CGCAAGGCGACTCGTCGCGGCAGGGCACACGGTTTATGTCGGAAGCAGAAATGCGGAGCGCGGTCGCGCCGCGGCCGAGTCGCTTGGTGCACGCACGGTCGTCCTCGATGTCACGGACGACGCATCGGTTGCGGCTGCCGCCGCGGCCATCGAGGCGGACGGTGGGGTCGACGTGCTGATCAACAATGCCGGCATCGAGGGTCGAACGCCTGACAACGGCGTCATCTCGCCGGCCGACACGACGCCGCAGAACATGAGAGCCGTATACGAGACCAACGTTCTCGGGACGCTGCGCGTAACCCACGCGTTCCTGCCGCTGCTTGAACGGTCGTCGGCGCCGGTGATCGTGAACCTCAGCAGTGGGCTCGCGTCGCTGACCGGATTGAGCACCGAAGACAGTCCAACGTATTTCTACCCTGGCATCAGCTATCCGGCGTCGAAGGCTGTCGTGAACGTGATGACCATTCAGTTCGCCAAAGCGTTCCCATCGATGCGCATCAACGCCGTGGAACCCGGTTTCACGAACACTGCACTGAACGGCCACACCGGCACCCAGAGCGTCGAAGATGGCGCAGAGATCATCGTGCGAATGGCTCAGGTCGCACCGGATGGCCCAACGGGCACCTTCGTATCCGTGCACGGGCCCATCCCGTGGTGATTCGGACGGATCAGCGACCGCGGTCGATCAGCGCGTCTCGCCTGGCCACACCGGCGGCTCGACCGGAATCGACACGGTGTCTGCTCCGACGGCATCCAGTGCTTTCAGAGCTGGACTGCTGAGCTGGATGCTGCCGACGGCCGTGTTCTCCTCGAGGTGACGGATGCTGCCGGTACCGGGGATGAGGAACGTGTTCTCGGCGTGTGATAGCAGCCACGCAAGCCCAGCCTGCGAGGGTGTGATGCCGGCATCCGCGGCCACCTGCTGAACCACGGGGTTGTCTGTGACGTTCGGGAACGCTTCGAATGCGGAGCCGAGCGGGAAGAACGGTACCCAGGCGATCCCGTTGTCCGCGCAGAGGTTCAGCAGATCTTCGAAGCGACGATCGATCAGGTTGTATGGGTTCTGCACGCAGGCGATTCCGGCTGGAAGTGCGCGCCGCACCGTGTTTGTTACAACGGCACTCAAGCCGATGCTGCCGATCTTGCCTTCGTCGCGCATGCTGATCATCTCTGCGAGTTGGTCATCCAGGTCAACTTTCTGATCGCCGGTGGCGGCCAGTCCAGGGCCGATCTCCATGCGGCGCAGGTTCACAAGCGGGATGCTGTCGACTCCCAAGCTTCGAAGATTCTCCTCAACGCCCGCACGAAGCTCTGCCGGCTTTTGCGCGGGCTTGAGGGGCCTCGGGCCGCCCGGGTCCGGTACGGCACCGACCTTCGTGGCGATGAGAAGGTTCGCATCGCCCATGACGGAGCGGATCAGTGAATTGACGAATCCGTCAGCATAGAAATGCGCGGTGTCGATGTGGTCGATGCCGAGCTCGATGGCTCGCCTGAGCACAGCGATCCCAGAGTCTGGGTCGGCATGATGACGCTCCAACTGCATGGCTCCGTATCCGACTCTGGCAGCTGTGCGACGTGCGAGAGGGCCAGTGCCGCCCGGGGCCAGCCCTGTGGATGTTGTTGTGTCTGTCATGGTGAATTCCTGCCTTCGTGCGACAATGAGTTAAAGCGGAGGAACCTCCGCACTCACGTTTCACATTACCACTAAACGGAGGAACCTCCACTTATATGTCGAATCAGGTAACTTCACGTGCGCCGCGCGGACGATCGGATGCCGTGCGCAACCGCGAGCGGTTGCTGGAGGTTTCACGAGACGCGTTCTCCGCCGGTGATGGCGATATTGCCCTGGAAACCCTGGCCAAGCGGGCCGGCGTTGGGATCGGCACGCTGTATCGGAATTTTCCGACTCGAGAGGCGCTTGTCGAAGCTCTGTATCGGTCGGAGCTCGACGCCCTGGCGGCCACGGTCGACGAGGCGTTGTCGGCGGAAACTGCTGATGCTGCGCTTCGCCTCTGGATGGATCGTTACGCCACCTTTGTCGCCACCAAGCACGGCATGGCAGAGAGTCTTCAAGGTTTGTTCTCGACCGGCGCCATGGCGCCAAGCGAGACTCGCACGCGGGTGCGAGAAGCCGTCGCGCGGTTCCTGGAGGCCGGAGCATCCGACGGCACGTTGCGAAGCGACGTTCAGGCGGACGACGTCGTTTCGATGCTTGTCGGCACCTTCCTGTCGACGGCGGGCGCCCCGGACGAGCAGCAACGCGATCGGATGCTTGGCCTACTCATCGACGGTCTCAGGACCCGCTAGCCCACCACCTTGTCGAACACTTCGTTCAATGCCTCTGTCGAACTGGGGTGGGTGAAGATCGAGTCGCGCAGTTGCGTCGCAGTGATGCCGTAGCGCATCGCGAGCGTCACCGTGTTGATGATCTCTTGGGCGTCGATGCTCAGGATGGCGGCCCCCAGGAGGCGATCCGTGTTTGCGTCGACGATGAATTTCATCACGCCGCGGGTCTCCTCAACGGTGTATGCACGCGGCATCGCAACGATGTCTGCCACATTTTCTCGCGAAACTCGGATATTCAGGCCCTGCGCCCGCGCATCCTTCTCGGTGAGCCCTGCAGTTGCCAGCGGCGGTGTCATGAACAAGGTGTGAGGCACAGCAACGCGGTCGGATTTGCTGCGTTTTCCCTCACCGAGCAACTGATCGAGCACAATACGGGCGTCGTCGAGCGACACATAGGTGAATTGCGGTCCGCCGTTGACATCGCCGAGCGCGAAGATGTGCTTCTGGCTCGTTCGCAACCGGTCGTCGGTTTCGATCGCTCCGCTGACGCTCGTGCGCACACCGGCTGCAGCGAGGTCGAGATCGGAAATAGCAGGTCGACGTCCTGTCGCTGCCAACACTGCCTCGGCTTCAATGGTGAAAGTCTGCCCGTCCTTCTCATAGACGACGGTGGAGGTCGTGTCTTCGTCGCGTACCTCGACAACCCGTGCTCCCGTGATCAGAGCGATGCCATCGCCGGCGAGAATGTCCGTTGCCGCGCGTGCGATGTCATCGTCCTCGTGGCCCAGCAAACGGTCGGCGCTTTCTATGACGGTAACGGCAGATCCGAAATGCTGGTAGATGTCTGCGAACTCGAGGCCGAGATATCCGCCGCCCACGATCACGAGGCGATCCGGCAGTCGGTCGTTTTGGATCAGGTCCGTGCTGCTGACTCGATGGATGCTATCTGCAAGCCCTGGAATGTTCGGTATGAGCGGCTCAGAGCCCGTGTTGATCAGAATCGTCGGCGCCGTCACCAGGATGCGATCTTCGCCGTCGCCTACCGCCACGGTGTGCTCGTCGATGAATCGTGCGGTGCCGGTCAGTACCGTCGCGGTGTCTTTGCCGTCCAGCGCGTCGAAATTGCCTGCGCGAAAAGCGCTTGTGAGTGCCCGTACGCCTTCGACCGAGTTGGCAAAGAACTCCTGAGCGTCGTCCTCCGATCGGCGCTCATTCGAGTAGTGCACCAGCATTTTCGTAGGAACGCAGCCGACGTTCGGGCAGGTTCCTCCGTACATGTTCTCGGACTGCTCGACGAGGATGACCCTCCGACCTGCGTCGCTGAGGGCGTGCGCGGCAGTTTTGCCGCCTTTGCCGAAGCCGACAACAAGAACGTCGGAGTTAAGTGAGGTGATCGTCGTTTCCATAGCACCAGCTTTGCCGCGTACGATCGATTCAACTAGATCAAAACGGGTCAGTTTTATGCTTGAAAGTCTCATATGGATGCAGTCAGCCACCTGATTCGATTGGCGCGCCTCGACGCAAGCCTCGATAAGCGCTGCTTGCTCGGTCGTTCCACCAGGATGAATGTCACCGGCTACGGGCAGCGGGAAGCACCATTCCACGTGCTTTTGCATGGCTCATGCACGCTCGAAGTCGGTGCGCGCCAGCTCGAGCTTGAAGCGGGCGACGTCGTAATCATTCCCAGCGGCGCATCGCATCGAGTCATAACCGCTGGGGAGCATCCGCTTGAACCGATCGCAGAGTCAGCCGGAGACGCGTTCACGACCACGCGCAGCGCCAGTGGCGGGCAAGCTGTGATCGACCTGTTCTGCGGGCACTACACATTCGGTCCTGGAGCGGGCGCGATGCTGTTCAGAAGCCTGCCAGATCCGCTCCATGTCTCATTCGGCAAGGCGGCCGACGGTGAAGCGGTTCTGCGAACGCTAGGCGGCCTGATGCGTGAGGAGGCCGGACGCGAGGGCGCGGGCACGGCGGCGATCCTGTCGGCGTTGTGCACCGTGATGCTTGCGATGGTGCTGAGGACGGGTTCCGCAACTGCCACCGCCATGTGGACGGCGGCCGCGGATGCGCGGATCGCAGCTGTCGTCGAGGAGGTGCTGGAGCATCCGGGCGATGAATGGTCGATCGAGCGGATGAGCCGACTAGCTGCCATGTCACGGGCGACGTTCATGAGGCACTTCCGGCGAGGAACGGGGATGAGTGTGGGTGCCTTCGTTGCCAGGGCGCGGCTCATGACGGCGGCCGAGTTGCTGATTTCGGAAGAGGCGACGGTGGCATCGGTGGCGATGCGAGTCGGCTACCGCTCCGAATCCGCATTCAGCAGGTCGTTTCGTTCGGCGGTCGGGGTCACTCCCGCTCGATTCAGGCGCGAATCGCAGCTCCCGCCAGCTTCTGGCCGACTTTTGATGAAACAGCGACGCGCCACGGTCGTACCATCGGATGATGAGCATTGAACCACCTTTCAGGGCCGACATCGTTGGCAGTTTTCTTCGCCCGCCCACCTTGGCCGCTGCCAGGGCTCGTCATGCCGCAGGAGAAATCGGCAATGACGCGTTGCGATCAATTGAGGACACGGAGATCGCTGCACTCGTTGACAAGGAGTCCGGTGCCGGACTGAAGCTCGCGACCGACGGTGAGTTCCGACGCTCATGGTGGCATTTCGACTTCTTCAGCTATTTGGATGGCGTCGACATCGTTGAACTCGATCACGGAATTCAGTTTCAAGGAGTGCAAACCAACCCACGTGGCGTGCACATCTCCGGCCCCATCGGGTTCTCGAACTCGCATCCGTTTCTGGAGCATTTCGCAGCACTGCAGCAGGAGGCCGCGCGCACGGGGGCGACGCCGAAGTTCACGATCCCGGCTCCGACAGTCTTAGACTTCCGCCTCGAACCCGGCCATATCGATCCTGCCGCATACCCCGATCGTGCCGCCATCGTCGACGATCTCGTGCAGGCGTATCGGGATGCCATCCAGGCGTTCTACGACGCCGGCGCGCGCTATCTGCAGTTCGACGACACCGCCTGGGCATATCTCTGCTCGGACGCCGAACTGGCCAAGGCGCGCGATCGCGGCATCGACACGAATGGCATCGCCGAACGGTATGCGAGTCTGCTCGACCGTGTTCTCGACGGCAAGCCGCAGGATCTCGTCGTCACCACCCACGTCTGCCGTGGCAACTTCAGGTCCACCTGGATCGCATCAGGTGGTTACGAGCCCGTCGCTGAACAGCTGCTCGGGGCGACCGGGTACGACGGGTACTTTCTCGAGTACGACAGCGAGCGTGCTGGCGGATTCGAGCCACTCCGCTTCCTGCCGCGTGGCGACAAGACCGTCGTTCTCGGACTCGTCACGACAAAAACCGGCGAGCTTGAGAATCCTGACGAGATCAAGCGCCGAATCGATGAGGCGAGCAAGTTCGTGCCCCTGGAACAGCTCGCCCTCAGCCCGCAGTGCGGCTTTGCCTCGACCGAGGAGGGCAACAACCTGACCGAAGACGAGCAGTGGGCCAAGGTGCGGTCGGTCGTCGACATCGCAGCAGACGTCTGGGCCTGAGCGGAAACAGCTGCTGCCTGAGTTGCCGGAACCGTCCCGGATTCAGGTGAGGCGGGGCACCGAGCGGATTATCCATCCGGGTGCCCGTCTCACCTGAATTCGTGTCGGTTCGACACCGGTGAGATCAGGCTGCGTCGGGTGGGAAGGCGACCGGATATGGCTCTGTGAAATCGGCTGAGCGGCTGACGGGCGCCCAGGCGAGATCGTCGGCCAGCAGGCGGCGGTCCTGTGAGACGCTCATCTCGGTGGCGTTCACGCCAAGCGGCAAGTGCTCTGGGATGTTCGTGCGCTTCGCGACCGCCACGAGGATTTCGGCCGCGCGAGCCGGGTCGCCGGCGGGGCCATCGGAGTTTTGGCGCATCCGGATGTTCATTGCTCCCACTGTCTGGCGGTAGTGCTCCGGAATCTCGCGCACCTCCATCGACGAGCCGGCCCAGTCTGTGGCGAATCCACTCGGCTCGACGACCAGCACCTTCACCCCGAACGGCGCGGTCTCGGTGCGCAGCACCCGGCTGAAGCCGTCGATGGCGAACTTCGCGGCCTGATACGAGGCGATGCCAGGGGAGCCCCCGACACGACCACCGACGGACGAGAACTGCACGACGAGCCCGCCTCCCTGCTCGCGTAGCAGCGGAATCGCAGCCTTCGAAACGTTGTACACGCCCCAGAAATTCGTTTCGAACTGCACGCGGAAATCGTCGTCGTCCGTGGTCTCGATGGGCGAGACGTTTGAATAGCCGGCGTTGTTCACGATGACGTCGAGCCCGCCGAACCGGTCTGTGGCGGCGTGCAGTGCATCCCGTGCCTGACCGGCGTCGGTGACGTCGAGGCGCAGTGGCAGAATGCGGTCGCCGTACGTCGTTACCAGGTCGTCGAGCTGCTCGGGACGGCGAGCGGATGCCGCGACGCTGTCGCCTGCTTTGAGTGCCGCGATGGTGATGGCGCGGCCGAAACCGCGCGATGAGCCTGTGATGAACCATGTCTGTTGCATGTGTTAATGAAACATCGTTTTCTTAACTAATGCAACCCGGTTGCAGTAAACTCTCAACATGACGTCGTCCGATCCACACACCGCAGGGTTCCAGCGCGCCCGCTCAGCCGAGGCGAAGGCCGTGCGCGAGCATGGCATCCTGGATGCCGCCCGCACGCTGAGCGCTCGGCGCGGAATCCGCGAGATTACCCTCACCGACATCGCAGACGAGGTCGGCATGCACAAGTCGGCGATGCTGCGCTACTTCGAGACGCGCGAGGAGATCTTCCTGCGGCTGACCGCTGACGGCTGGCGCGAGTGGACGCCGATCATAGCTAAGCGCGCACGTGAGTCCACCACGACCGCGGATGTTGCGGCGGCCTTCGCGTCCACGTTGGCCGAACGTGGAACCTTCTGCGACCTGATCGCGCAAGCTCCGATGAACCTCGAGCGCAATGTGTCGGTCGAGGGCGTTCGCAGATACAAGCTGACAAGCGGCGAATCGCTT
>DATMTC010000310.1:0-10801 GCA_035565115.1 Microbacteriaceae bacterium
CAGACTGTCCGCGAAGTGCTCGATCTCTGCCGCGAACGTCTCAACTGGCTCGAAATCGAATGTCTCGCTCGTGCCGTCACGCAGGGTGAGCGTCAGGGATGTGCCGTCGCTGTTGATCGAGCCCAACTCGCCCACCGCCGAGAAGCGTTCCGTCACGGGCGCAGGCGAATACGCCCAGCTCGTGACCAAGTGGCCAACAACACCGTTGTCGAATCGGATGAGTACTTGAGCCGAGTCCTCGCCCTCCATGAACTTCAACCGGTGAGTCGACAGCAGCGCGGTGGCATCCACGGGTGACCCGCCTGCCAAGTGCAACATCAGGTAGGTCGGGTGGTATCCGGTATCAATGAGCTCGCCGCCACCGCTCGTGCTGGCATTGGCGCGCCAGCCCATATTGGCCGGATCGAAATCGTTGTAGAAGCTGTCCGTGGTGCGAACCTCGTACACAGTGCCGATCGCGCCGGCCACGAGCAGCGCTTTGGCCTTTGCCACGGCCGGCATGAACAACTGGTTGTGCGCGCTCATCAGCGTGACGCCGCTGGCATCGATCGCCGCTTGCACCTCGCGCGCCTCCTCGGGCGTAAGGCAGAGCGGCTTCTCGCACAGGATGTGCTTTCCCGCCTGCGCTGCCGACACGATCGCATCCTTGTGCAGGTGGTGCGGCAGGCAGATGTCGACAGCGTCAACGTTCGGATCGTTCACGAGATCGTGGTAATCGCTGTACGGGGTCGCGCTCAACTCGAGGGCACGAGCGGCAGCGGTCGACTCGACGGCGTCTGCCACCGCTGTCACGGTAATCTTGTCGGCGTTCGCGCGATATCCCTCGATGTGCGCGGTAGCGATGCCGCCGCCGCCGATCAAGCCGACGCGAATGGGGTTCGTCATGAAGTTATATTCCGTTTCAGTAATGTAATGAGATGAAGGTGCGGCGGATGCTTACAGCGAGACGGTGGATCCGGTCGCGGCCGACTCGTTGGCTGCCACGACGAGACGAGTAAGCTCGACCGCGCGGGCCACGTTGTCGTCGGCGCGCGTGCCGGCCGCAATGTGATCGACCCACTGGCCGAACGCGCTCTGCCCGGCCGGCGGAAGGGGCAGCTGTTGCCATCCGTGCGTGTCGGTTGCTGTACCGAACCCTGCACCGGAAACGCGCAGTGAGTTGTCCCAATCGGAGTAACTCACGCTGCCCTCGGTGCCGAACAGCTCGATGGTGAACGGGTTATCGCTGACGAATCCTGCCTCGATCACGCCGATCGCCTGATCGTCGTATCCAACGGTGACGACCGCCGAGTCTTCGACTGCGCGACCGGTTACCGAACGGTACGTTGCCGAGACGCTGGTCGGCGCCGGCCCGAGGAACAGCTGTGTGAGGTACACCGGGTGGCAACCGAGATCGGTGAGCGCGCCGCCGATAGCCGATTCAGGGTCAAAGAAGCGCTCGGGAAGCCACCCTGAGCTTGCCCCTTCCTGAGCCACAGCGCCGGCGTGCGACAGTCGAACTCGCGAGTACGTGATGCGGCCGATCTTGCCGCTGTCGATCACCTCGCGGATGGCGCTCGTGTATCCGTCGTAGAGCCGGGGAAGTGACACGATCAGCTTGACGTCATTGTCGTCAACGGCCCGGACGATCTGCTCGGCCTCCTCGACGGTGGGTGCGAGCAGCTTCTCGGTGAAGATGTGCTTCCCGGCGTTCGCAGCCTTGACCATGATGTCGCGGTGCAGGTTCGTTTGGGTCGTGATGACCACGGCGTCGAGATCGTCGCGCGCAAGCAGTGCGTCGAGGTCTGGCACGAACTCGACGCCGAATTCAGCGGCGCCGGCGCGGCCTCGTTCGGCGTCGTCATCCCACACCGCGATCAGTTCGGTGCCCCCGTTCTGCTGCGTCTGGCGCGCGTAATCTCCTGCATGCACGTGCCAAAAGCTGAGCACGGCAACGGTGAGCGGCTTCGCTCGGGTGTCTTCCACGTGGTGAATCCTCAATCTCGAAAGCGGTTGTGAGAGTCCATTCGAGCAGGGCTTGAAAAATTAATCAACCATTTTGATTAATTTTGTTATACGGTCGTTCTCATTCACACTCCGGCCCCCCAATGGAGGCAGACCGAGTGGTACAGGGTTGTACGCAAAAACAGGAGGCGCAATGGCGAATTCCATCGACACGATCACGTCGACGGTCGCAATCGATCGTCCACATCAGGCTCGGGCCGGCGCTCGCGCGGCCAAGAGACGCGCCATCCGACATAAGAAATTGTCGGTACGAGACAAGAAGAATCTGCGGCTTGGACTGTTGTTCGTCTCACCGTGGATCGTCGGCGTGTGCGTATTCGTGCTGTATCCGCTGATCTACTCGGTGGCGATCAGTTTGACGCGCTACTCGGGCATGAACCAGCCGACGTTCATCGGCTTGCAGAACTATCTGACAGCGTTCACCGACCCTCTGGTGAAGACCTCGGCAGGCAACACACTGTTCTACGCGGGCCTTGCCGTTCCGATCGGGCTCGTGGTGGCCATCGTCTTGGCGCTTGCGATGAATCGCAATGTACGAGAAGTGGCGTTCTATCGAACGGCGCTGTACATCCCGTCGCTTGTGCCAGCGTTCGCGCTGTCGTTCATCTTCGTGGTGTTCGTCAATCCGCAGTTCGGGGTGTTCAACCAATTCCTCAAGCTGTTCGGCGCCGGTAACACGAACCTGCTCGGGGAACCGACTTCCGCAAAGGTCGTCATCGTCTTGATGGCGCAGCTCGCGGCGGGCAACGCGGCAATCATCTTTCTTGCCGGCCTGCGAAACATTCCCGTGACGTTATATGAAGCGGCGCGGGTGGATGGGGCGGGGCCGATCCGGCAGTTCGTCTCGATCACGCTACCGCTGCTGTCGCCGGTGATTCTGTTCAATCTGATCACGGGCATTTCCGGCGCGCTGCAGGTATTCACCGAGGCGTATGTACTGACGAATGGGGTCGGCGGGCCGGACAACGGCACGTTGTTCTACATGCTCTACCTCTACAAGACCGCGTTCAGCTACGCGTCGCTCGGGTACGCATCCGCCCTGGCGGTCTTGCTCTTCATCGTCGGGATGCTGATGGCCGGCCTGGTCTATTTCGTGTCGAAGAGATTCGTCAACTACGACGTGGCCGCCGGCTAGAAGAGGACGAAGACATGTCAACGACGACGACAACCCAGCCCACGCAGCAGCGGATGCTTGCTGACGAAGAGTTCGAAAGCCTGCCGACCGGGGGTGATCCGGCCAAGGAACAGACCGGCCGCGCCCGCGACGGCAGCAGGCACAGGTGGTACAGCTCGGTCATCGCCCGGGTGCTGCTGATCGGGCTGAGCCTGCTTTTCCTCCTGCCGCTTTACTGGATGATCGCCTCGGCGCTCAAAAGTGGACACGAGCTCTCTCTGTATCCGCCGACCTGGTTCCCGCAGAACATCCACTGGGAGAACTTCACCAATGCGGTCAACGCTATGCCGTTCTGGAGCTTCTTCCGGAACACTGCGGTGATCACGGTCATGTCGGTGATCTTCGCCGTGGTGTCGAACTTCATCGTGGCATACGGTTTCTCGTGCATTCAATGGAAGGGCCGCGACAAGCTCTTCTATATCGTGCTCGCCACGCTTTTCATTCCGTTCCCGGTCACGCTGATCCCGATGTTCGATCTGTACGCCAATCTCGGCTGGGTCAACACCTGGCTTCCGTTGATCGTGCCGAACCTGTTCGCTTCGGCGTTCTACACCTTCTTGTTGCGGCAATTCCTGCTTCAAATACCGAAGGACATGCTGGATGCCGCGCGGCTCGACGGCGCGAACGAGTGGCGGATTGCCTGGCGGCTGGTGTTCCCGACGGCCATTCCGGCACTCACGGCTGTGGCGATCTTCTCCGCGGTGGGCGCGTGGAACGACTTCATGGGTCCGCTGATCTATCTGCAAGACGTGAACGTGCAGACCCTGTCGATCGGTCTTCAGACCTTCCGGCAAACCAATCAGCAGGACATCCAGTTCAACGAGTTGATGGCGGCGTCGTTCCTGGTCATCGCACCGCTGATCATCCTGTTCTTCGTATTCCAACGGTTCTTCCTCAAGGGCATCACGTTAGGTGGATTCAAATGATGCAACGACGTACATTTCTCAGCGGCGCGGCAGCGATGGGCGCAGCTGCGGGTCTCGGGCTCTTGGCCGGATGTGCGAGCACCGGCAGTGCAGCAAACCGCCTGAACCTGTGGGGCGTCGGCGGTGACCAGCGGCCGGTGGAGCAGAAGATCCTGAAGGCATATCAGAAGGTGACGCCGGGTGTTCAGGTGACCAGCAGCACGGTGCCGAGCAACGGCACGGGCGACGCGACGAGCATCATCACCGCGGTGCGCGGCCATACGGCTCCCGATTTGTGGGTCATGGATGCGTTCAGTTGCGCTCAATACGCCTCGCTCGGCCTGCTCGAATCGATCAGCGGGCTGATCGAACAGGAGGAGAAGAACTACCTTCAGCAATGGCTGCAGTTCCCAGTCGACTCTCTTACCCTGAATGGCCAGGTGTACGGCCTGCCGCTCGGCACGGATTCGCGCGCGCTGTTCTACAACAAAAAGGTGCTGCGTGACGCCGGCATCGACCCCGACGAGCTCGACCCGAAGAACGGGCCGCCGACCGCTGCCCGCATCATGGAGATGAGCCGCACGGTCACCAAGAAGGACAGCCACGGAAACTACACGCAGCTCGGGCTAATTCCGTGGGACGGGGAAGGCTGGGCGTACACCTGGGCGATCGGCTACGGTGCGAGGTTCTTCGACGACGCCAGTTGCGCCGTCGAGTTCCAGTCGAAGGAGATGCTCGCCGCATACACGTTCCTGTACGAGCAGGCGCGCGAGATGGACTACTCCAAGGTGGATGCGTTCAAAGCGACATACGAGCCGCCGAACCATCCTCCAGCGCAGACCTCGTTTCTCAGCGGGCATCAGGCTTTCATGATCAACCAAAACGGCTTCGCGGTGGGCATGAAGAAGTACGCACCGAAGCTGGACTGGGGCGTGACGTACCTGCCGTTGCCGCACGAGAACGCCAAGCCGTACACCTGGTCGGGCGGGTTTGCGCTGGTCGCGCCCAAGGGCGCCAAGCTCACGAAAGAGCTGTGGGACTTCCAGAAGTTCTACAGCGGAAGGCCCGGCCAGAGCATCTTCATGGGCCCGACGCAGAGCCTGCCGACGCAACTTGACGTGCTCCACAGCAAGGATCCGCAGATCACATCGCAGAAGTTCTTCATCGATCAGCTGAAGTTCTCGGTGTCGCGGCCTCCGATTCCTGTCGGTCAGCTGTGGTGGGATGCGATGGCTACTGCCCAGGGATCGGTAACGATCGGATCGGCCAAGCCGGCCGAGGCGCTCGAGGCTGCGCAGGCGCGGGTGCAACCGCAGATGGACCTGTACTGTCCGTTCACGCTGCCGCGGGGGTACGGCGCGTAGCGCATTCGTGTCGATGCAGCAGTGTCGTCCAGCGCTGCTGTGCGGCCGCGCCTCGTGCGCAATGCAGGAAGAATCGGGGGTCCGGCCGCGTAATCCAGACGGCACCCCGGTTCTTCCTGCATTCGATGCGGTCGGACGGCTCGATTACGGTTTTAACGGTCGGCGTTCTTGAGCGAGGGTGACGGTGGCGACGAGGATGCGCGCTGGCGGCAGCGCCTATTCGGCGCCGAAGCGGCCACGGGCATCCGCTGGGATGAGCGGCTTGTCTGCTCGCGCCTTGATCTCCTGCACCGCCCACGAGTTGCCGTCAGGATCGCTGAAGCCGAAGAATGTGCCGCCATCGCCCGGGGCGATCACCATGACTTCGCTGGCGTCGACGCCGCGTTCGACGAGCTCGGCGCGAGCGGCCGCAGCATCCGATACCACCAGTTGGGTGCCTTTGAGTGACCCTGGCGCCATCTCGTTCTGTGCAGGCAGGGTGCCGATCACGATCGAGCAGCCGGAACCGCGCGGTGTGAGTTGCACGAAGCGTTGTTCACCCATCGTCGTGTCGTGGTCGAGGTTGAACCCGACCTTGTCGCGGTAGAACTCGATTGCGCGGCTGATGTCGCTCACCGGAACGATCACGACTTCGAGCGTCCAATCCATTGTGTTTGCTCACTTCTGTAGTGGGTTTTGTGTTGTGTGGGCTGTGTTGTGTGCCCGCGCGTTGCCTACCGCCGTGAGCACCGTGCGGTCACGATGAATTTCGGTCGACACGCCGTCGAAACCGGGTGATTCGACGGCGTGTCGACCGTATTTCATAACGAGCGCACGCTCCGCGTGGGCGTGGGCGTGGGCCGTGGCCGTGGGCCTGGCCATGGGCGAGCCGCCGCCCGACTCAGCCCGCTACGAGTTCCTCGAGTCGCTCGTAGCCCTCGCGCATCCCTCGCTCCATGCCGCTTGCCACGATGCCGTCGCGTGCTTCGAGTGTGGGATAGACGGCGTGACCGATCAGACGGGTTCGGCCGTCGCCGAGGTCTTCGAATGTCATCGACTCGATGCTGACGACATCCGGATAGCCCTCGAACTCGAAGGTCTGGATGGCGAACTCGTTCTCACGCACGACATGGAAGACGCCACGGAACGCGTATTCGCCGCCCTCCGGCGGCCGGTGAATGTAGCGGTAGCCGCCGCCGGTCACGAAGTCGTATCGCTCCACCTCCATGTCGTAACCACGCGGGCCGAGCCACTGTTTGATCAGGTCGGGATCCTTGTGTGCGCGGAAGACCGCTGCAACTGGAGCGTCGAATTCGCGCACGAAGTCGACGAACGGAAGGCCGTCTGGGGCCGTCACGGTGAGTGTGTTGGTCATTGCTCCTGCTCCTTCTTCTGAGTGTTGGACTTCTGATGAGTGTTGGACTTCTGGTGGCCGTCGGATGGCGCGGTGCCCGATGGTGCGGCGTTGGCGGCGCCGCTGGCCAACAGCGCGTCCAGATTGCGGAACTGCTGTTCGTGCACGAGCCGGTATTTGTCGATCCACGCTGTCAGCGATTCGAGCGTCGCAGCATCCAGGTGCACGGGACGCCGCTGCGCGTCGCGCGTTCGCGTGACGAGGTGAGCGTTCTCGAGAACCTGAATGTGCTTTGACACCGCCTGCTTGCTGATCGCGAATGGCTCGGCCAGCTCGTTGACCGTCGCAGGTCCGCGGCTGAGGCGGGCGACGATCCCTCGACGCACCGGATCGGCCAGCGCCATGAAAGCGCGGTCGAGCCGTTCGCCGTCAGGAGCATCCGTCTTCATTATCAACCTACTGTTTGATCAACGAACCGATTGATTAAGGATTGCACGCGGACGCGTCATCCGTCAAGCACGGATTCCGGAGCGCTTCACGCGGCCGCACGAAAGCGCCCGGATGCTTCGGCACCGGGGAGCTCGCAGGATTGCCCGGCGGGCGGTGATCACGGCCCGCCGGACGCTCAGATTGCCGGCCGCTCAGATTGCCGGCCGCTCAGATTGCTGGACTCTCAGATTGCTGACGCTCAGATGACGGTGGCGCCGCCGTCGGTAACGAGCTCCATACCGTTGACATAGCTGGAGTCGGCTGAGGCGAGGAACAGCGCGACGGACGCTATCTCTTCGGGTTGTCCCATCTTTCTGCGCGGGATCACGGACTCGAATGCCGCTTTCATCTCGGCGTCCATCACCTGTTCCAGAATCGGTGAGTCGACCTGGCCAGGTGTCAGAACGTTCACGCGGATGTTCCTGTCCCGCAGCTCAGACACCCACGTGCGGGCGTATGCGAGTTGCACTGCCTTGCTCGCCGCATACACTCCGAAACCGTCATAGCCCTTCAGCGATGCGTTGGACCCGGTCATGAAGATCGAGCCTCCGTCGTTGAACAGCGCCAACGCCTTCTGGATGGCGAAGAGCGTGCCGCGCGCATTCAGCGCGAAGGTCGAGTCGAAGTGTTCCTCTGTGATCTCGCCGAGCCTTGCCTGCTCACCCATCCCGGCGCTTGCCCACAACACGTCGATCGCGCCCTTTTCGCTCCTCACCGTCTCGAACAAGCGGTCAAGGTCATCGAGGTTCGAGGCGTCACCCTGCACTCCGGTCACCTTGCGGCCGATCAGCTTGACCGCCTCGTCCAGCGCCTCCTTTCGGCGGCCCATTACAAAGACGTATGCTCCTTCCTCGACGAATAATTTCGCGCCGGCCAGCGCCATGCCACTTGTCGCGCCTGTGATCACCGCGACCTTGCCATCAAGTTTTCCCATGCTTACTTAGTCCCTAATGAGGTGCCGAACCCGCTGCCGTTGGCCGCCAGTCCCATGATGAGGATGGCCGCCCACTCCAGGGCGTGCGTGGTCTCGAGCCCGCCCGCGTCAAGAGGGCGCATGTCCAAGGTCTCCAGGAACGCCGCCACACGCGCCCTCGACTCCGGGTCGCCGCCGGCGAAGAACACGTCAAGCGGAGCCTTTGTCGCGAGCACTCCACCGAAGATCGTGTTGAACGCCTTGATCACGTTGGTGCTCTTCGGCGTCACCTCGTCGACCTGCTGTGTGATCGAGTGGCCAGGTGTCGTGACGACGCCACTTGCGTCGGCATTGAACGGGTTGGTGATTTCGACGACGGTCTTGCCCTCCAGCGCGTCACCGTACGCTGTGGCGACGTCGACCGCGCCCGCATACAGGACGGCGAGAAAGACGATGTCACCAGCCGGCGGTGTGCCGTACGCACCGACGGTAGCGTTGGGGCCGATCCGGTCGGCAAGCGCCCTGGCCTTGGATGCGTCGCGGCTCATCAGCTCGACCGTGTGGCCGTGATCGGCTGCCCGAGTGCCAATGGCTGCGGCCATGTTGCCTGCGCCGATGATGCTGATCGTACTCATGATGTTTGCTCCTTGTTGTGTCTTTCTCGGTTTCATCGAGGGGCGCTGGATGCTCGCTTGTCGCAAGTAACTGAGGCACCCCTCCGGTATTGGGGTGAAACCGGAGGGGTGCCTCAGCTATTCCCGCAAATCGCGCTGGAATTGAAAAGAAGTGGCTATCCATGTCGGTGCCGGTTCGCTGGGGTGCCGGGTCGGGTTGCCTGGATGCCGCGGCCGAACTGGCCGGTAACTCAGGAAAATCGGATGCCGCGGGTCGAACATCCGCGTGATCACGCGGGCCGAAGTTGGCCGTTGGTGCGTTCTTCCTGAGTTACCGGCGCGCGTGGCCGGTGCAGCTGACCTGCACGCACCTCAGTAGCCCAAAGCCCACCGCGTCGAAAGGCGCAACTACCGGCGCCACTTACTGGTTATCGCGCCACTTGAACTGGCGCGATAGCCAGCAAAGGGCGCTGATAACCACGAAACACCGGCAATCCCGTACAGAAACGCGCCGGCCATCCTGGCGCTGACATGGGTAGCCACTTGACAAGATTTTGTGCGCGGCTGGCGCAGGCGAGTGACGGGCACATGGGATGCGAGGGGAGCCTCACTTTTTATGCCAACGAAGGTAAATTGGATACGTGGAAACCACTATCACCAAAGCGACGCCGGTCGTCCGGCGGCGAGGCGCCCAGGAGCGGCATGACAGGCTCATTGCCGAGGCGCGCCGCGAGTTTGCCGTTCGCGGGGTCGACGCCTCATTGGAAAAGATTGCTCGCGACGCGGGAGTCGCCATCGGAACTCTCTATCGCCATTTCCCGACACGCACGGACCTACTGCTGGAGGCGTTTCAGCCCCGGCTCGAGGAGTTCATCGACGGCGCCGAGCAAGCAATGCAGCACGACGATCCCTGGGACGGGTTCGTCAACTACCTGGAAAACCTCTTCCGCGTGCAAGCCGGCGACCGAGGTTTCAACGACTTTCTGTCGCGCCGCTTCCCCGGAAGCCCCGAGACCGAGCGCATCCACGACCGGATGTGTCTTCAGATCGAGCACGTACTCACCCGCGCGCAAGAGGCTGGCAAGGTGCGCCCCGATCTGACGATGGCCGACGTCGTCAACCTCATCTGGTCGAATGGGCGGATGATCGACGCAACACGTCTGGCCGCGCCGAACGCGTGGCGGCGTCAGTTGTACTTCATGCTCGACGCGTACCGAGCAGAGCGGGCGCATCCGATCCCTGAGCCGCCGATGACGGACAAACAGCTCTACGACTCGATGGTGCAGCTGAGCAAAGCCGACTGAACTGCGGTGTTGTTGAAAGTCCGCGGATCCGGTGGTCGAGTAGCGACGCGAGGTACGAGCGCCGCGTATCGAGACCTCGCGACCCGCCTATGGTCAGGAACCGCAGATTGGCCGGCGGAGGTCTCGATACGCGGCTCGCTGCGCTCGCTGCTACTCGACCACCGGGATGGGGACGACCCCGGTGCTCAGGGACCGACACGGTCAGGACGCGTCGCCGCGATACTCCGTCGCCGTGATCAGTGCAGTCGCGCCCTCAGGCCCCTCAACGTACGGCCCCCACACCGTGCCGACGAATCCGCCTGCCACCTCGGTGCTGAGAACGTCGACCGGGGTGTTGCACGACCAATGGTCACCCACGGCGAAGCGCACGCCGTGTGCACTCAACTGTGCACTCAGGCCTGCACTGATCTCGCCCCCGACGGCGGTCGCCGGCCATTCATCGACCACCTCGTCGCTGCCGTTACGGCGACGGATCACGCGCGCACGCGCATCCGCGAGTTCGAGTCGAATCGAGAAGTCGCTGCTCTGCCGCAGCAGCAAGCCGGTGACTGCGCCGTCATCCACCGCCCCGAACGTCGCCGAGACGACCGCATCGTGATGGCGAAGCCGGTATGCAAGGGCGGCCGGATGCTCGTGCTGCGTCACGGATGACCCGGTCGAGGTCAGAACCAGACCCTCGGGCACCTCCGTTGCAAAATCGG
>DATMTC010000311.1:0-5230 GCA_035565115.1 Microbacteriaceae bacterium
GCAGACGGCGCATCCGGCCAGCATAGTCACACCGCGGTGTGGGTGTACAGGCAGGGGTATACAGGGATGTCCGCGGTGTCGACGCCGCTGCGTCAGCCCTCCGGGTGCACCCGGTAGATCTCGGTCGCGTGAGGCGGAACCACGGCGGAGATTCGGCCGTCAGCGACGGTGAACGAGCGCTTCGACCAGAGGTCGGTCACCGTCGCCGATCCGGTGAGTGACGTGCCGCCAGGCTTGATGGTTGTCGAGATGGTTGCAGCATACTCGCCCTCATTGAATAGGGCGACCGCCACATCGCCGCCGCTCAGTTGCTTCACGAACACATCGCGCCCGCCGCGCGAAGAGACAAGAACACCCTGCCTGCCAAGCGCATCCTGGTCGACGGCGATCACATCCCGGTTCAGGTAGATCGCGAGGGTCTGAGCGGATGCGTCGCGCAGGTCTGTGCCCGCGATCAACGGCGCCGCCATGATTGCCCACAACGAGAACTCGCTTCGCTGCTCGAGCGCGCTCATGCCGCCGTTGCCGATCTCGAGCATGTCTGGGTCGTTCCAGCCGCCTGGACGAGCGGCGGATGCCATCGCGGCGTTGATCGTCACGATGCGCAGCATGCTCGAGTAACTGTCGTGAATGTCGGTTGTCGTGCGCCACATGTTCGCGAATGACGGCGCCCAGTCCTGCACGTTCTTCCTGCCCCACTCGCAGATCGAATACACGATCGGTCTTCCGGTGCCGGCGAGCGCTGACGCCATCGCTGCATAACGCGCAACGTACTGTTCCTGCGTCGAATCGGTTGCAGGCGTTGTTCCGCAGTTGTCGTACTTCAGCAGGTCAACGCCCCACGCAGCGAAGTCTGCTGCATCCGTCTTCTCGTGCCCAAGGCTGCCAGGAAAATGTGCACACGTCTCGCGGCCGGCGCTTTCATAGATGCCCAGCTTGAACCCGCGCGCATGCACATAGTCGGCCACCGCGCGGATGCCTGCGGGGAACTTGTGCGGATCCGCGACCAGGTGTCCGCTCGATGAGCGCTTCTTCGACATCCAGCAATCGTCGATATCGACGTAGTTGTAGCCGGCCGCCAGCATGCCGTCGGCCAGCATCGCATCCGCTGTCTGCTCGATGAGTTTGGCGCTCACATCGCACCCGAATGCGTTCCAATCGTTGAAGCCCATTACCGGCGTTCTGGCCAGGCCGTTGTCGATCAGCGGAGTCGGCTGCGTCGACCCCGGTGTTGCCGACAGCGGCGTTGGCCGGGCTTCGTGCCGGCTCGCCGCCTGGCCATGCGTGCACCCGGCAAGCACTACGAGCGCCGCAATGCCCACGATCAGTGCTCGCGCGGTCAGAAGCCGCGGCGCTAAACGTCGCTGGGTGAAAAGCCGCTGTGTTAAAAGCCGCTGTGCCGCACACCCCACGTCACGCTCCAGGTTTCGCCGGGAGCGAGCCATTTGAGGTCGCGACCGGAGTTGAGAGCGTTCGTCGGTGCGGTCATCGGTTCGATCGCGATCGCGACGTCACCATCGGCGAGCCCTGGCAACGTGCGCGACGTGAAGACTTGAACGTAGCCGAAATGCTCGTCGCTGTACATCGAGACGCTGCGGCCATCTTCTGCGGTCAGTGTTTGCTCGGCGTGACCGTTCGTGATGACGACGCCGCCCCATCCGTCGTCGACGTGCAGGTCGCCGACGCGCTTGCCTGCTCGCAGGTCGTACTCCGTGCCATCCACCGGGTGCTCGCCGACGACGTTCAGCCGGTCATCGACCTCGAAGTGGGTCGTCGCGTTGAGCGTGAGCGTCAGGTCGGCGGTCGGAACGTCGCCGATCGTGAAGTATGGGTGCGTGCCCACCGCCACCGGGGCATCCGCTGTGCACTGATTGACGAGCGTGTGCGTCACGGCCAGGCCGTCTTCGACGATTTCGTAACGAACGCTGGTGTCGAGCAGGAACGGGTAACCCGCCTGCGGAAACACCGTGGCTGCAAGTGAGACCGCGCTGTCGGTGCGCTCGACGAGCGTGTACGGCGAGTAGCGCAGCAGTCCGTGGATGGCATTGTCGCGGTCGGGCTCGGTCAGGTTCAGCTGTTGCGTTTCGCCGTTCAACTCCCACCGGCCGTCTTTCACCCGGTTCGGCCACGGAACGAGCACGATGCCGCAGCCTGAGGGCGGGGTCTCGTCCTCGGCAAACGAGTGCGTCAGGTCGACGCCGCCGACGCTGTAGTGCCGCAGCCCGGCTGCGACCTCTGTGACTATCACACGGGCTTCGCCTGCTTGGGTCTGCTTGGTCAGTTCGTACTGTTCTCCGGTGGGTGCACGCATACTCCCAGCCTATTGCGCTCGTCCGTATCGGGACACGCTTCGCGCCCGCCGCGCGCACTCCCGGAAAGGGAAGACATCAGACCACGGTGACGGATGCTGCTCGCGCGGCACGCAAGTCGGCAAGCGCGGCCGCGTCGGCCGAGTCGCCCGTGATCACGTCGTCGAACGATGACAGCGGCGCGATGCGACCCAGCTTGACGAGACCGATCTTCGACCCGTCCGCGACAGCGACGACGTGCGTGGCGGCATCCACCATCGCGCGCTTGACCTCTGCCTCAGGCAGATTCACGTTCGTCACGCCTTCGACGGCCTGCACGCCGTTGCATCCGATGAACGCGATGTCAGCGTGCACGTGCTCGAGCAACACGGCGGCCAGCGGGGCGACGAGCGAGTGCTGAAGCGGGCGCAGCGTTCCACCCGTGACCACGACCCGGAAGCGGGGAATCGCCGGCTCGAGTTCGAGCGCGATCGTCAGTCCGTTGGTGATCACTGTCACATCGCGCAGGTCTTCCCGCGCGACAAGGGCGCGCGCGACCGCCGCGGTCGTGCTGCCGACATCGAGCAGAACGCTCTCCCCCGAATGCACCATCGCCGCTGCCGCCCGCGCGATCTCGCCCTTCTCATCAGCCGAGCTCTGCAGAGCACGTTCTACGGGAATCTCCGTTCCGCCAAGAGACACGGCGCCGCCGTGCACGCGCTGCAAGACACCAGATGCTTCAAGCGCGCTCAGGTCGCTGCGCACGGTCACTACGCTTACGCCCAGTTCGTCACTTGCATCTGAAACGCGAACGAAGCCGCGGTCGGCGACCATCGCGGCCAGGAGTTCGCGGCGCGGCATCATCGGTTGCGTTTCCTTTCGTATTCGAAAGCCAGCTTTTCGCTATCGTAATGCCATGGGCAGTGGCGGCATCACCAAACGCGTATCGGCATTGGCCGACGGCCGGGAACTCATCTATTTCGACGACGCAGACAGCACACTGCCCCCGGAGCGAGCCGCGGACCTGCGCACCCTCGACCCGCGCCCCATCACAGCGACAATGCGGCAGGACGTGCTCACCGGCGAGTGGATCTCGATCGCGTCTGCCAGACAGAACCGCGTCGTGCTTCCGCCTGCCGAACTCGATCCGCTCGCGCCGCAGTCCGAGAACAATCCGTCGGAGATTCCGAGCAACTACGACGTCGCCGTGTTCGAGAACAAGTCGCCGTCGTTCGGCCCTGAGCTGACAGGGCCGGATGCTCCGCGCGGCCTTGACGACCTGGCATCCGTCGGCATCGGCCGCACACGGGCATCCATCGGCCGCTGCGAGGTCGTTTGTTTCAGCCCGGAGCGCAGCGGTTCGTTCGGCAGCATCTCGCGCTCACGCGCGCGCACCGTGATCGAAGCGTGGGCAGACCGCACGAGCGCGCTATCCGCCTTGCCAGGCGTCGAGCAGGTCTTCCCATTCGAGAACCGGGGTGAGGCCATCGGCGTGACCCTGCATCATCCGCACGGCCAGATCTACGCGTATCCATACATCACACCGCGCACGAACACGCTCATCCGCTCGCTTGAGGCATATGGACCTCGGCTGTTCCACGACATTCTCGACAGCGAACGTGCCGGTGAGCGCTTGGTTCTCTCCGGCGAACACTGGAGTGCGTTCGTGCCGTTCGCCGCGCGCTGGCCGCTCGAGGTGCACATGCTTCCGCATCGCCACGTTCCCGACTTCGCCGGCACGAGCGAAGACGAGCGAAGCGAACTCGCCATCCTGTATCTGCGGCTGCTGCGCGGCATCGACGCGCTCTACGACACGCCGACCCCGTATATCGCGGCATGGCATCAGGCTCCCGTCTCGAGGCACCGCGACGACATTCGGCTCGCGCTTCAGCTGACCTCTCCGCGCCGCGCAGCAGACAAGCTCAAATATTTGGCGGGCAGCGAGTCTGCCATGGGAGCATGGGTCGGCGACGTTCCGCCAGAGACGCAAGCATCGCTCCTGCGCGATTCAATCGCACGAGCTGACAAGGAGAATCCGGTATGACCGAACCCGGCATGACTGAACCCGCCATGACTAGCTTGGGTGATGAAGCACGAGCCGGATTCGAGCGGCGGTTCGGCGCGTCCCCGCACGGTTTGTGGTCGGCCCCTGGCCGCGTCAACCTGATCGGTGAGCACACCGATTACAACGACGGTTTCGTGTTGCCGTTCGCGATCGATCGTCATGCCGTTGCTGCGCTGTCGGCGCGGGATGACCGACGCTGCCGCGTTGCCTCGTCGTTCACCGACGAGATCGTTGAAATCGACCTGGCCGACCTTGGGCCGGGTGCGGTCTCAGGGTGGTCGGCGTATCCGCTCGGCGTAGCGTGGGCACTCGGCCAGGTCGGTGCAGATCTCGCGGCAGTGCCAGGCTTCGATCTGTACCTCGAGTCGGATGTTCCGGTCGGCGCGGGGCTGTCGTCATCCGCTGCAATCGAATGCGCGGTCGCGATCGCCCTCGACGACGTGTGGCGCCTCGGCCTCGAACGCAAGACACTGGTGAAGGCCGGTCACATCGGCGAGAACGAGGTCGTCGGTGCACCGACCGGCATCCTGGACCAGTCGGCTTCGCTGCTCGGCCAGGCGGACTCTGCCATCTTCATCGACTGCAGAAGCCTTGAGACGGCCGTCATCCCCCTCGGGTTGAAGGATGCCGGGCTCGAGATCCTCGTGATGGACACCAAGGTCGAGCATGCACACGCGGATGGCGGATACGCTGCACGGCGCGCCTCATGCGAGGCCGGCGCACGTGCGCTCGGTGTCGAGTCTCTTCGTGATGTCAGCATCGCCGACCTGACACGTGCGCGGGATGTGCTCGACGGGGAGACGTTCCGACGAGTTCGCCACGTTGTCACCGAGAATCAGCGGGTGCTCGACACGGTTCGCCTTCTGCGCGAGCAGGG
>DATMTC010000312.1:0-2634 GCA_035565115.1 Microbacteriaceae bacterium
GAACCCGATCTGCTCCATCATCTCCAGGTCGAACGTCGTGCGCATGCGCAGTCGCTGTGCCTCGAGCAGCTTGCCCTGTCGTTCGAGTTCGGCCAGCCGCTCTTCCAGTTCGATCTTGATGGTCCCGATCGCGCGCTGCATTGTCTCGGGGCTCGCGGCGTAGTGCGTCGCAGGGAAGACGGATACGGCATCCATCTTCTTGATGATCTCGCCGGTCAGCGGATGCAGGGCGTAGAGCGCCTCGATCTCATCGCCGAACAGTTCGATGCGGATGGCATGTTCTTCGTAGACCGGGATGATCTCGATCGTGTCGCCGCGCACCCGGAACTTGCCGCGCGAGAAGTCCACGTCGTTGCGCTGATACTGCATGCCGACGAACATCCGGATCAGCCGATCGCGGCCAACGTTCTGGCCGACCTGCAGCGCCGCCATCGCCTCGAGGTATTCCTCTGCTGCACCGAGGCCGTAGATGCACGACACGGTCGAGACGACCACGACGTCGCGGCGGCTCAGCAGCGAGTTCGTGGTGGAGTGCCGAAGCCGCTCGACCTCTGCATTGATCGACGAGTCCTTCTCGATGAAGGTGTCTGTCTGTGGAACGTATGCCTCTGGCTGGTAGTAGTCGTAATACGACACGAAGTACTCGACGGCGTTGTTGGGCATGAGGTCGCGGAACTCGTTCGCCAACTGTGCTGCGAGCGTCTTGTTGTGCGAGAGCACGAGCGTCGGACGCTGCACCTGTTCGATCAGCCAGGCCGTTGTCGCCGACTTGCCTGTTCCTGTTGCGCCGAGCAGCACGACATCCGTCTCGCCCGCATTGATTCGTGCTGCGAGCTCCTTGATCGCCTGCGGCTGATCGCCGCTCGGCGAGTACTCGCTGATGACCTCGAACGGGTGCACGGCGCGCGTTGGTTGCATGGGTTCAAGTCTAAAGAGAACCCCCGACACTGCGCTGGGTGTCAACGCGACCGCGCAGAAGGGATGTTGCTCGCCTCACGGCTCAGCGCTCAGGCCTCAGGGCTCAGCGGTCGCGGTAACGGTCCCGGTCGTGGTCGCCCCAGCCGTTCGCTCCGTACGTGACGATGCCTGCGATCGGGATCAGCAGGAACCACAGCCAGGCGTAGTTGAATCCCCACACGTTGCCTGTGATGAAGAACAGCGCAAGTGCGACGAACGGCGACAGCGAAACGACCGCGTATCTCCACGGTCGCTGGCGCGGCCCAGCAGGCGCATACGGTGCTTGGCCGTATGGAGCCTGGCCGTAGCCCGCGTCGACCGGCGCGCCGAAGTTCGACTGCTGCGCCGAACCGGGCTGCTGTGCTGTGGATGCCTGCGTCCCGGATGGCTGTGCGCTCGACTGCAGAGCAATCGGCAGGTCAGTGAACAACGGGGCCAGGTCACCGCGCGTCACGGCAGAACGCGCAGTTTCGCTTCGCTGCGCTGCCTCCGCGTCGGTCAGTCGACCTTCTTTCGCGAACTCGGCAAGCGCTGCGACCGCGTCGTCGCGTTCCGAATGGCTGAGTCTTTGATTCGCCGTAGCGGGGTCTGTGTAGTCGATCACGGGTTCATTGTGGCGCATTCACGCACCGAGCACGACCCCGGCACGCGAATTCGGCCGCGTGACACCGAGAGACAGTCGCCGATCGTCCGGCGCGATCCCCGTCGGCTGATGAGTGACGAGCACGGTGATCTTGTCCGACGTCGCTGCGCGCACATCGGCGAGAAGCGCGGTGGCGGCCTGCTCGTCGAGATGCGCGGTCGGCTCATCGATCAGCAGAACATCCGACCTGGCAAGCAGGGTGCGCGCAACTGCCACCCTCTGGCGCTGACCGCCCGAGATGAAACTGCCTGCCGATCCGATTCTCGTGTCGAGCCCGTCAGGCAAATCGGCCAGAAAGCTGCCCAGTCCCACCCTTCGCAGCACGGCGGTCAGCTCCGCGTCGTTCGGAGCGTCGTCTCGGCCGCGCGCGATCAGCAGGTTCGCACGCAGGCTCGAGTCGAAGAGGTGGCCCTCCTGCGGGCACCACGCAACGCGCCTGCGCACTGCGTCCCCGGTGAAAGCGGTCGCATCCGTGCCGTTCAACAGGTACCTGCCGTCTGTCGGTGTGAGATAGCGCAGAAGAACCGCCAGGAGCGTGGACTTTCCCGAACCGCTCGGCCCGGTGACTGCGAGCAACTCGCCGCGGCGCACGGATGCGCTAGCTCCAGTGAATGCGGGCACAGCTGACTGCGGATAACGGTATGCCAGGCTCTCGTTCGCGAGCGACAGAACAGGCGGGGCCGTCGCAAGCGCGCCTGTGTCGGAATCCTCCACCTGCTGCGCGCCCGTCACTTCACCAACCCGTCCGAGGACCCGCCGCAGCGTCGGCCACTGCTGCGCGGCGTCGACACAGTCCAGCAGCGGATCGATGAGACCAAGCGGGGTCAAAACCAACACGGCAAGCAGCCCGGCAGATAGCGATCCGGATGCGACGGCCCCAGCGGCAACAGGCAACATCAGAATCGCAGTGGCTGAGCACGCGAGCACAACCAGCGCGGTGCCGACGCCGAGCGCCCATGCGCTTCGGCGGTCAGCCTGCGCCAGGTGTGCGTCCAGCGATGTGACGCGCTCGCGCATGACGGGCTCCGCCGCGT
>DATMTC010000313.1:0-2261 GCA_035565115.1 Microbacteriaceae bacterium
GCGTTCAACTCCGAGCGTCGCGGTCTGGATCGACGCGGGCATGATCGTTCCCATGCCCGCTCCCATGATCATCAACGGGGGCAGGATGTCTGCGACGTATGAGCTGTGCGCGTCCAGGTGCGTCAGGTAGAGCAGCGCGCCGGCCGCGATGAGCATCCCGATCGGAACCATAACCTTCGGCCCGAACCGCAGCACGAAGAAGTTCGTCGACAGCTGCGCGAAGAGCACGAGCATGCCGATCATCGGCAGGAACGAGATGCCGGTCTGGATCGGCGAGTAGTGCAGCGCGGTCTGCAGGTAGTACGTGACGAACAGGAACACGGCGAACATCCCGACACCCGCGATCAGCACGGCGCTGTATGCGGCTGCCCGGTTGCGGTCTGTGACGATCGACAGCGGCAGCAGCGGATGCGTCGCCCGACGCTGCCAGAACACGAATGCGATGAGCAGAATGCCGGATGCCGTCAGGAAGCCCCATGAGGCAGGCGAATCCCAGCCGTCGGTCTCGGCGTTCGAGAACCCGTACACGAGCGAGAACAGGGCGGCCGAAACCAAGAACGTGCCTGGAACGTCCAGTTTGGGGCGCGGTCCGACGCGCGTGATCGTGCTCACGAAGAATGTGGCGCCGACGATCGCGATCACCGCGATGATCACGTTGATGTAGAGGTTCCACCGCCAGTCGAAGTTCTCGGTGAGCAGGCCGCCGAGCAGCAGCCCGATCGCGCCTCCCGCTCCGGCGATCGCACCGAACACGCCGAACGCGCGGGCACGTTCCTTTGGAACGGTGAACGTCGTGGTCAGCACGGCCAGTGCGGTCGGTGCCAGCAGCGCGCCGAACGCGCCTTGCAGGGCTCGCGCGCCCACCAGCATCCCGAACGAAGTAGCGGCGCCACCGAGGGCGGATGCGCCGGCGAAGCCGATCAGGCCGATGATGAAGGCGCGTTTGCGGCCGATCAGGTCGGAGATGCGCCCGCCGAGCAGCAGCAGGCTGCCGAATGCGAGTGAGTATGCGGTGACCACCCATTGGCGGTCGGCGTTGGAGAATCCGAGGTCGGTTTGGGCCGAGGGCAGCGCGATGTTCACGACGGTGGCATCGAGTACCACCATGAGTTGGGCCAGGGCGACCGTGGCGAGGGTCCACCAGCGGTATTGGGACATGTTGTCCGCCTTTCGTGGGTGCTTTCGTTTCGTGCGTTCAATCAGTTCGACGCGAAGCGGGTTATCAGATCGACAACTCGTCGCAGATTGCTGTTCGAGCGCCAACGGATGCTGGGGAATTTTCAGGTACGACGATTACTATATACGAGACGTGACAGTTTCGGATATACCCAGTTCCAAAACTCTTTGTTCCCGTAATGCGGTATACTTGGCTTGACAAATGAAGGAGGGGATGGCCGCAATGACGCAGCTTGACCTTGCCCAATCCGGCTCGGATGCGGTCGAGCCTGCGCCGAAGCTCGGTCGCAAGCGCGACCACACCCGTGACCCAGAGATTCTGGAAGCGGCGATCGAGGTGCTCGCCGAGACCGGCTACGACGGCATGACCATGGACTTGGTCGCCACCCGCGCGAAGGCCGGGAAGGCCACCGTCTATCGTCGTTGGTCGTCCAAGGCCGAGTTGGTGCTCGAGGCCGTCTCGTGCATGAAGTCGGCTGACATCGATTACGACCACCTGCCGGATACCGGCACGCTGCGCGGCGACCTTCTCGCGATGATCAAGCCGCACAGCATCGAGGACGCCAAGCGCAAACTCGAGGTGATGGCCGGCGTCATCTCGATGCTGTCACGTGCGCCAGAGCTGGCGGATGCCGCGAACGCCGCGCTGGTTGAGCCGCGCGCGAAGGTGAACCGCATCCTGTTTCAACGTGCGATCGACCGGGGTGAGATCTCGGCCGACTGCGACGTTGAGACGTTGTCGCTGATCAGCCCGTCGATGGCGTCTTATCGGGTGCTGATCTTGCGGAAGCCGGTCGACCGCGCCTTCCTGCTGGCACTGATCGACGGTGTGATCCTGCCGGCCGTGGGGCTGGGTCGCGGCACATGAGAAGGTGCGTGCGCTCGCTATGAGATTTGGGCGACACGCCGTGCGTTTGTGCCCGACACGCCGACCCTCCGACCGGATCTCATAACGGCGGCACGGTGGACGCTCGCGCCCGGCAGGTAAATCACCCGTGGATGTACACAATGTGATGCCGCCAGCTGCCATCGTCGGACCTCACGCGTCGCGCCGGTCGGCGCTGCGCAATGCCATCGCGGAGCAT
>DATMTC010000314.1:0-4197 GCA_035565115.1 Microbacteriaceae bacterium
TGTCGTTGAGGGGCTCACCGGCCGGCTGGTGCCGCTCGAACAGCTTCAAGACGGCACAGGAACTCCGCTTGACCCGGATCGGTTCGTCGCCGACCTGGCCGCGATCCTGATCGAGGTGGTATCAGACACAGAGCACGCTGCAGTGATGGGGGAGGCCGGGCGCCTTCGCGCTGAACACGAGTTCTCCTGGACGGCGATCGCGGGGCAGACGCGGACGATCTACGAAGGACTGCTCGGCTGACACAGGTGGCCCGGCCGCGACCGGCGCAGTGACGACCGGCACAGTAACGACCGGCACAGTGACGATGCCGCGCCTATTAGGCTAAGAGCTATGTCCAGCCGCGTACTCCAGCTCTCCTCCGTATCGATTGTCCGCGACGGGAACACGATCCTCGACGCGGTCGACTGGGAAGTCGATTCCGACCAGCGCTGGGTGATTCTCGGACCGAACGGTGCTGGCAAGACGACGATGTTGCAGGTCGCCGCTGCCGCCATTCACCCGACCAAGGGCAACGCCGAGATCCTCGACGAAGAGCTTGGCGCCGTCGACCTGTTCGAGCTGCGCCCACGCATCGGATTCGCATCGACGGCCCTTGCGCGTCGCATCCCCGTCGCAGAGAGCGTTCTCGACGTGGTCATGACCGCCGCATACTCCGTGACCGGACGTTGGAACGAGGAATACGAAGAGATCGACGAACGCCGGGCCCACCGCGTGCTGAAGGAGTGGAAGCTCGATCATCTCGCTCAGCGCAAGTTCGGAGCGCTCAGCGACGGCGAGCAGAAGCGCGTGCAGATCGCTCGTTCGGTGATGACGGACCCTGAACTGCTGCTGCTTGACGAACCGGCAGCCAGCCTGGACCTCGGTGCCCGCGAGGAGCTGGTCAAATTGCTCGGCGGCTACGCAAGCGACTCAGGGTCGCCGGCCATCGTCATGGTGACCCACCATGTCGAGGAGATTCCGCCGGGATTCACGCACGTGCTGCTCCTCGCCGGTGGCGGCATCGTCGCAGCAGGGCCGATCAGCGACACGCTCACTTCCGAGAATCTCACAGAGACGTTCGGCCTGCCCATCGAGTTGACGGAGAACGACGGTCGGTTCACCGCACGAGCGGCATAACGCTCGGCCCATGGCAGTGCGGATGCCGCGGTTCTGCTAAACTCGATAGCTGGCCGTGCAGCCGCATGCTTTGGCGTCCGATCCGGAACGCACAAGATCACTGAACGATCGATCACTGACCAATTGCAAGGACATCCCATGAAGACAGACATTCACCCCGACTACGCTCCAGTGGTTTTCCGCGACCTCGCGTCAGGGGCGACCTTCCTCACCCGTTCGACGGTTTCGAGCGAGAAGACGATCGAGTGGGAAGACGGCAACAGCTACCCGGTCATCGACGTTGAGATCTCAAGTGCGTCGCACCCGTTCTACACCGGCAAGCAGCGCATCATGGACTCGGCCGGCCGCGTCGAGAAGTTCAACCAACGCTTCAAGAACTTCGGCAAGTAAACAACACGCTTTCAGGGCGATCGGCATTACGCCGGTCGCCCTTTGCGCGTATGGAACCGGGGCGCGCCGCTCTTAGCGCACCGGCCAGGCGCCGGATGCTGTGAAAGCCGGGTCTTTGACGCGGCGCATGTAGTCCTGAAAGTCGTCGGCCTGCTGCTGCGACCAGGTGATCTGCTGAGCATGCAGTTCCGTGGGGCTGAATGCGAGCTCGGCAGCGTGCATCCGCCCGATCGCTTGAGCGACACGACCTGCCGCTATCGCATCCGCCCCCGCGTCGTGCGCGTCTGCTAGGTCGACACCGTAGAACTGCGCCGTGACTTCGAGCGTCCTTTTGCCCCGACGGTACTTGTCTACGGCTCGATCAATGACCAACGGGTCAACAATCGGCGCCGGTGAGATCAGCGGAGGAACTCGGTGTCGAACCGCCTCACGGTTGAGCACCGTGAAGTCGTACGGCGCGTTATATGCCACGACGGGTATACCGGCTTCGAAAAGCCCGCGCAACGCTGCGACGATCTCGGCGATCGCCTCGCATGCAGGCAACCCATCGGCTCGCGCACGCTCTGTCGTGACGCCGTGCACCGCGGTGGCCTGCTGCGGGATCTCGACCCCTGGGTCGACGATCCAGTCGAAGCGCCCGATGACGGTGCCCGCAGCGCCGATGCGTCCGACGTGGGCCGTTACGATGCGCGCCGTCTCGACGTTGACGCCGGTCGTTTCCAGATCGAACACTCCGAGTTCGTCATGCCAGTTACTCATGCCGCAAGCGTATGGGGAACCACCGTCATCGCGGTTCACAGTTGCGGCTCACTGTTGCGGCTCAATGTTGCGGCTCAATGTGCAGCCAGAAAAAGCTCTGGGTGCCGAGCGTGAGCGAGAATCGTCCGTCCTCCGCGACGGTGGGGAATTGAGCACCGCCGAACAGGTCGTAGAGTGTTGCTCCTGCGAACTCCGGGGCATCCAGATTCACCGAAAGCGGATTCTGCGAAAAACTGAACACGCACAGCACGTGCTCGGGCTGGTCACCGAACGGCGACGAATCGCCCGCATAGCTGCGCACAAACGCGAGCACCGAGTCGTGGTCGGTCTCAAGCACCTTGATGTCGCCAAGCCCGAAAACCGGGTGCGCCTTGCGCACATAGATCACGTTGCGGATCCAATGCAGCAGCGATCGCGACTGCGCAAGCTGCGCCTCGACATTCACGAGGTTGTAGTTGAAGACGAGCGACTGCACGACGGGCAGATACAGCTTGCCAGGGTCTGCATCGGAAAAGCCAGCGTTGCGGTCAGGCGTCCACTGCATGGGCGTGCGCGACGAATCGCGGTCAGGCAACCAGATGTTGTCGCCCATGCCGATCTCGTCACCGTAGTACAGGAACGGGCTGCCAGGCAGCGAGAACAGCAGCGCGTGTGCGAGTTCGAGTTCGGCCCGCGAGTTGTCAAGCAACGGCGCCAGTCTGCGCCGGATGCCGATGTTTGCGCGCATCCGCGGGTCGTATGCGTACCAGCCGTACATCGCCTGGCGATATTCCTCACTGACCATCTCAAGTGTCAGCTCGTCGTGGTTGCGCAGGAAGACACCCCACCCTGCGCCCTCCGGAATGTCCGTGGTCTCTGAGAGCACCCGCACCAACTCGGCAGCATTCTGCGATCGAAGGGAATAGAAGATGCGCGGCATCACCGGAAAGTCGAACGCCATGTGACACTCGGGTTCCTCCGGCGTGCCGAGGAAGGCCGCGACCTCACGCGGCCACTGGTTCGCCTCGGCAATCATCACGCGACCCGGGTAGTCGCGATCAACCATCGCTCGAAGCACCTTGATGAACTCGTGCGTCGGCGGTTCGCCCTCACCGTTACCCTCGTCAGACTCGAACAGGTATGGAATGGCATCCAGTCTGAACCCGTCGACACCCATGTCGAGCCAAAACCGCACAATGTCGAAGACCGACTCCTGCACGGCAGGATTCTCGAAGTTCAGGTCGGGTTGATGTGAGAAGAAGCGGTGGAAGAAGAACTGTCTGCGCTCCGAGTCGAACGCCCAGTTCGAGTCCTCTGTATCGGTGAAGATGATCCGGATGTCAGGCCACTTCTCATCCGTGTCGCTCCACACGTAAAAGTCCCCGTACGGCCCTGACGGATCCGACCGCGACTGCTGGAACCATTCGTGCTGGTCGCTCGTGTGGTTCAGCGGCAGATCGATGATGATGCGCATGTTGCGTTCATGCGCTTTGGTGACGAGATCCTTGAATTCGTCAAGGGTGCCGAACTCAGGCAGAATCGACCGGAAATCAGACACGTCATAGCCGCCGTCTCGCAGTGGCGACGTGAAGAACGGTGGAAGCCACAGCGCATCGATACCGAGCCACTGCAGGTAGTCGAGCTTGGACACGAGTCCTTGCAGGTCGCCTGACCCGTCTCCGTTCGAGTCGACGAACGAGCGCACCATCACCTCGTAGAAGACGGCCCGGCGGTACCAGTGCGGATCCAGCGTGAGTCCTGGCAATTGGATGGGCGCTGTGAAGCTCACGGCACTCCTCTCGGCCGGTCGGCCATCTGCAAGCGATTACATTCTGATCGAGTTTAGGAGGTCGCACCCCGTGCTTGTCCAGTGCGTGCCGGTGGTTCTCAGAACCGCGGCCAGACCGCTGCATACACCGATGCTGCATACACTTGGTGGTGATGATCGTTCC
>DATMTC010000315.1:0-4696 GCA_035565115.1 Microbacteriaceae bacterium
GCAGTTGCGTATGGAGCAAGGCAAGCAGCTGCTTGACCGGGAACAGCTCAGCGTCGCCGAAGCGGCAGTCAGACTCGGATACGGCTCGGAAGCGGCGTTCAGTCGTGCGTTCCGGCGGCACGTCGGGGCGAGCCCGGGTGCATGGCGCAGGCAGACGACTGTCGGTTAGCCTCGCCTCGACAGTCCAAGCATGATGCCGCCGGCGATGGCAACGGCTCCCGCGATGACGAACGTCTCGGTGACCCCTGCGCCATCGACTAACATCCCACCCGTTGCGGCGCCAACCGTGATGGCAAGCTGGAAACCAGCGACGACAAGTCCTCCTGCCGGCTCCATCCGGTCGGGCTCGACGCGCGCCGCCCAGGTCTGCACCATGGTCGGCACGCCACCGAACGCGAAGCCCCACAGCACAGCGGATGCCCAGACCAGCACGGCAGTGGTCGGTGCGAGCGCGAACGTGATGATCGATACGCCGAGGATCAGCGGCATCCCGATCAGTGCAACGCGCAGCCATCTGTCTGCCACGATGCCTGCAGCGATATTGCCGAAGAACCCGCCGAGACCAAACGCGGCAAGCAAGATCGCTAGACCGCCGGCGTTCAGCCCGGGGATTTGCGCAGCACCCACGCGGATGTAGGTGAATGCGCTGAAGTGGCCGCCTGCGAGCAGAACGATCCCGATCAACCCGATGATCATCACGGGTGATCGCAGCGTCTCGAGAAGTGCACGCGCGCCCGCCCCGGCCGCGGGTGCGATGCGAGGCAACCACACGATCTGTGCCACAGCAGCCGCAAACGTGACCCCTGCTGCCAGCAGAAACACTGCCCGCCAGTTCAACAGCGACCCAAGGTATGCCCCGAGCGGCACAGCGGCGACGGTCGCGACGGACACGCCCGTGTTGACGATCATCATCGCCCTGCCAAGCCGTTCTGCAGGCACGAGCTGGGCGGCAACCGCGAGTGCCATCGACCAGAATCCGGCGATCGCGGCGCCGAGGAACAGGCGTGCGATCACCAGCAACCAGAAGGCAGGCGCAACGGCCACGAGCACGTTCGAAACCGTCGCGAGCAGGGCGAGCGCGACCAGAAGCATCCGCCTGTCCAACCGTGGAAACAGCGGGCCGATGGCCGGACCGGCAAAGATGCCGACAAGTGCTGTTGCCGTGACGGCCTGCCCGGCGGTTCCCTCGCTGATCTTCAGACCGGATGCGATCGGTGACAGCAGGCTGGCTGGCAGGAATTCACTTGTGACAAGGGCGAACACGCCGATCATCAGAGCGACGACGCCCAGCCAGGATGCGACGGGTACTGCCGGTCGGGCGTCTGTCGCGGTCGGAGTACGAACTACGGCGACGGATTCGGTTGTCATGTTCTCAGAGTGGCGCACCGCGCGCCGATGCACTTGACACATCGGCCTCCAGACATGATCGAACGGCCGATTCGTGGCTGCGGTCTAGATCAGTGCGATCGTGCGCTCGGCGAGCTCGTCGAAGTGCACGCCGTCGAACCCGGGAATACTGGAGGCCAGACGCCCGTGCAACGGCTCGATCCACGAGGCAGGCAGACCGGATGCCCCTGCCAGCGCCCCACAGATCGACCCGACAGTGGCGCCGACGGAGTCTGTGTCCCACCCTCCCGTGACCGCCAGCGAAATCGCACGGGTGAAGTCGCCGCCAGAGCGAATCACAGCGAATGCGAGCAGCGCCGAGTTGTTCAGGGCATGCACCCAGTGCACGTGGCCGTACTCTGCTGCGAGCGCATCGAGCGCTGCCTCGTCATCGAGGTCGCCGCGACCGATTTCGGCACCGAAGCGGATCGCGGTGGCGTAGCGGCTGTCCGCGGGAACCACGCTCAGCCCAGCAGCCACCACGGTCTCCACCGAGTCCGTGACGAGCGCGGCCGAGCACGCGGCTGCAGCGAACATCGCGCCATACAGTCCGCTGCGCCGGTGGGTCAGCCAGCCGTCGACCCAGGCGAGTCTGGCGGCGCGAAGCGGATCACCCGGGTTGACCCAGCCGTAGACATCGGTGCGTATCTGGGCGCCGATCCAGTCGCTGAACGGATTTCGCACGCTCGCTGCTTCAGCCGGTTCGTAGCCGTCGAGCAGGTTGCGGTACACGATCCGCTCGGCGGTGAACACGCGCCCGCCTGGCAAATTCGACAACCAGGACTTCGCGACATCCTCGACGTCGAAGTCGCGCCCCGACTCCTCGAGCAATCCGAGAGCGATCAGCGGAAAATTCATGTCGTCGTCTTCTGGCATGCCGTCGATGCTCTCGGCAAGGCTGGTCGGCTTGCTTCGTCGATTCCACGGGTATGCCGCAGCAACGTCCGGGTCGAGACCTGAGGCCGTGAAGTAGCCGGCGATCGGCCAGTTGCCGGTTGACTGAGCGATCGCGCGGATGGCTTCGCGCGGCAGCTTCTCCACTGGTTTACCAAGCAGGCAGCCTGCTGCGCGGCCAAGCCAGGCGCCGCGCACCCGATCGCCCAGCGTGTGATCGTTCGCTGGATCGCGGGGAGTATGCAGCGCAGGCGGATCCGGCGCGAGCTCGAGCGCGGCATCCAGGTCATCGGGCTCCGACCGTCTCAACGAATCCGGCACGTCCAGCGCGTCGATCTGGTCGAGAAGCACCCGGGCAAGCTCACGCAGCTGCTGAGGTGGAGCGACGGGCGTCGACCCGTTCGCCGCGGCGAGGGTCGACCCGCCGGCAGCCACCCAACGGCGTCGAACCTCGCCGACATCCTTGCCGTCGGCCTCGGCAGCGAGCAGCGCGTGCGGCACCAAGTCTTCCGGTTGCGTCCAGGGGAGTCTGAGCATCAGCGTCCGTTCGGCACGAGTGACGCGGCGAGCAGCTCGAGCGTTACTTGTTGCCGACCTCGAGCGGATGCCCGCCAGCACGTCCTGCGTCGCCGCGGTCGAGCGTGCCGATCGATGCAAGCTCAGCATCGGTCAGCACGAAGTCGAACACGTCGAAGTTCTCGGCCATGCGCTCCTTGTGCGACGACTTCGGAATCACGACGTTGCCGGACTGCAGGTGCCAGCGCAGGATGGTCTGTGCAACCGTCTTGCCGTGCGCATCCGCAATCGCTTTCAGCTCCGGTGCATCGCTGACCGTGCCGCCGCCAAGCGGATACCACGCCTCGGTGGCGATGCCGTTGCGCAGGTCGAATGCGCGCAGGTCGTTCTGCTGGAAATTCACGTGCAACTCCACCTGGTTGACGGCAGGCGTCACGCCCGTCTCGTCGATCACGCGCTGCAGGTGCTCGATGAAGAAATTGGAAACGCCGACCGCACGGGCCTTGCCAGACTCGGCGATCTCGATCAGCGATTTCCACGCCTGAACGAATGTGCCCTTGCCAGGCGTGGGCCAGTGGATCAGGTACAGGTCGACGTAGTCCAGACCAAGCTTCTCGAGACTGGCGTCGATGGCCTCGTGAGCGTTTGTGTGGTGGGTGTTCCACAGTTTCGTGGTGATGAACAGGTCGTCGCGCGGGATTCCGGATGCCTGCAGCGCGGCGCCAACACCGTCTTCGTTTCCGTAGATGGCTGCCGTGTCGATGTGCCGGTAGCCAACTTCAAGGGCATCCGAGACGACGCGGGTCGTCTCAGTCGGATCGACGCGAAACACGCCGAAACCGAGCTGTGGAATGTGGGTGCCGCTGTTCAGGGCGATCGTCGGTACAGAGTTCGCAGAAGTCATACGCTCAGCTTAGGACGGGGCAGGTGACGCGCTCGCCGGTTCCGCCGACTGCGAAACACCGGCGGTCCGTCGCACCGCGACGCACCGCGACGCACCGTGATGCCGGGGTTCGCCTTCCAATCCCGTTTCAGCGCTTTTGCCCGCTTCAAGTGGGCAAAAGCGCTGAAACGGGATTGGAGTCGAGCCGATCACGCGCTATTGAGCCGCCTGCACGTCATACTGCGCAACCAGTTCACGCTTGAGCACTTTGCCGCTCGGGCCGAGCGGCAAGGCATCCACGACTTCAACGCGGCGGGGGAACTTGTATGCCGCGATGCGCTCCTGGGCAAAGGCGACCAGTTCCTCTGGCGTCGCATCCGACCCTGGCATGAGCGTGACGCAGGCCATGATCTCCTGCCCGTGCGACTCGTGGCTCACCCCGAAGACCGCCACCATTGAGACACTCGGATGCGTGGAAAGCACCTCTTCGACCTCGCGCGGATACACGTTATATCCGTTGCGCACGATCATGTCTTTCTTGCGGTCGACGATGGTGATGTAGTCGTCTTCGCTCTTGGTTCCGAGGTCGCCTGACCGGAACCAGCCGTCGACCACTGCCTCGGCTGTGGCCTGCGGATTGTTGAGGTACCCCTTCATCAGAAGGTGCCCGCGGATGACGATCTCGCCGAGTTCACCCCGCGGCAGCAGCTCGATGTGGTCGTCGATCTCGGCATCCGCGATTTCGACGTCGACGCCCCAGATGGGTTGACCGACCGTGCCGACGCGTGTCGGCTTTCCGCGATGATTGAAGCTCGCGACCGGGCTCGTCTCGGTGAGCCCATACCCTTCATGCACGTCGATGCCGTAGACGTCTTTCATCCGTTCGATGACGGCAACCGGGATGGCCGAGCCCCCTGACAGGCCGTAGCGCAGCGGCGGGCGCTCCTGGTTCGACTTGGCCGCCTCGAGCAGCGCGATATACATGGTGGGAACGCCGGTCATGATGGTGCAGCCGTG
>DATMTC010000316.1:0-3645 GCA_035565115.1 Microbacteriaceae bacterium
CTTCGCCTGGTGCGCACGGGAAGCGAGCTCTCGCTCGACGGCGACGAGATCGACAGGCGGCGGATGCTCAGCCTGCTGTACCGAGAAGACGCCGAACGTGGCGGCATGGTGCTGCTGGCTCGCGTTCAGTCGGAGTTCGGGCTCAACGGACTTGGCGAGTTCAAGTCCGAGCTGCTTGCGGCCCTTGATGCGCGCGGGTATTTCGTGAACGAGTACGGCATCAACGACGTGCTGCTGCACGTGGCGATCGCGCTCGACCGGGTGTCGAAGGGCAGGCTGATCCAGGCGGATGCAGCGCCCCGAGTGACGGCGGACGGGGGCACAGCTGCTGCGGACAGGCCAGGAGCGGTCAGCATCGACACGAGCGCTCTCGACGGTGCAGTCGTGCAGACGGTCGCCACCCTTGGCACGCTGATCCCGGAGCATTTCGGTGTGGCTCTCGGCACCGCGGAGTTGCAGTATCTCGCCATCCTGCTTGCCACCAGGGTGATCGCGCCAGGCAAGGAGAATGGCGCGAGTGCCGTCGGGGATTACCTCGACCACGACACGCTTGAAATCGTGCGGCGCATCGTCGATGACGCATCGAGTGAATATCTCGTTGATCTGCGTGACACTCCGTTCACCGTGCGGCTCGCACTGCACGTGCAGAATCTGCTCGCGCGGGCCGGCGAGAACAGCTATTCGCGCAATCCGCTGACCCGGTCGATCAAGACATCGTATCCGCTGATCTACGAGCTTGCCGTCTACATCGCATCCCGGCTGCAGCAGGCGGCGGGCATCACGGTTACAGACGACGAAATCGCATACATCGCCATGCACGTCGGGGCATACCTCGAGCAGCAGTCCCGCCGCGCGGATGCGGTCACCTGCGCGCTGGTGTGCCCGGGGTACTACGACATGCATCGGTTGCTGCGCGATCGCATCCAGAGCGTCTTCGGGCAGGATCTCGAGGTGCGCATCGTGATCTCGGACAGCGATACGGACTGGTCGGACCTCGACACCGACCTGGTGCTGACAACGATTCCGCCTGCTGCCGCGCGCGACAACGTGATCATGATCCAGCAGTTCTTGACCGATACCGACGTCGATCGGGTGCGCGCCGCGATCGCGCGGATCAGGCGTGGGCGCAGGCGAATGCAGATCAAGCGCGACCTGCTGCGCTTCTTCGACGAGTCGCAATTCCTGCGGAACTTCTACGCTCGTGACGAGTTCGCGATGATCAGGGCACTCGGCGATCGGATGATCGGGGCAGGGCTGATCGACGACGCATACGTGGATGGCGCGCTCGAGCGCGAGCGGATGTCGTCGACAGCGTTCACGGATTCGCTCGCCGTGCCGCACGCGATGGCGATGACGGCGCGCGAGACCGCGATCACCATCGTGCTGAACGAGCACGCGATGGACTGGGGAGAGTCACGGGTGAACGTGATCGCGTTCGTGGCGTTTAACGCCGAGGAGAGGCGCAGTTTTCAGGCTGTGTTCGATCAGTTCGTCGAGGTGTTCAGCGATCGGGATGTCGTGCAGCAGCTCATCGCGCGTTCGGCGGACTTCCCGTCGTTCATCGACGAGCTTGTGCATGTGATCGACAGTTGACCAGCGTTTCGCTGGTCAAGTAGCGCCGGTCCCCGAGCGAGCGCCGGTCCCTGAGCTTGTGCCGGTCCCTGAGCTTGTCGAAGGGCGAGCAACCCGCAACCCGCCTATGGTCCGGAACCGCAGGTCGGCTTGCGGAGGTCTCGATATGCGGCTCGCTGCGCGAGCAGCTAGACGATATGGGTGTTGGCTCTTGAGGCTGGGGCCTCGGTTCAAGTAAACCGTGGGTTACCGGCCCGTTGGGGGCTGGCCTATCCGACACCTTGAGCTTGGAGGCCCCAGTTGGATACTTATCGTAGTTTCGTTGGTTTGGATGTGCACGCCCGCAGCATTGTTGGGTGTGCACTGGATGCGGTCACTGGCGAGGTGACGCATCGTAGTTTCGGTGGTGGTAACGCCGAGGTCCTGGCATGGTTGGGCTCGTTGTCGGGTCCGGTGTTCGCCGTGTATGAGGCCGGCCCGACCGGTTTCGGTTTGTTCCGTGCGTGTCAGGAGACGGGTATTGCCTGTGTGGTCGCGGCGCCCTCGAAGTTGCAACGACCGGTCGGGGAGAAGGTCAAGACCGATAAGAACGACGCGTTGCACCTGGCCCGGCTCGCGCAGCTCGGGCAGATCACCGCGGTGCGGGTGCCGTCTGTGGGTGAGGAAGCAGCACGGGATCTGGTGCGCGCCCACGAGGACGTGCGGATCGTTTTGATGAGTGCCCGGCACCGGGTATCGAAACTGTTACTGCGGCAAGGGATCGTCTATGACCGGTCTTTGACGACCTGGACGCAGAAACATCAACGGTGGCTGCTTGAACATCACTTCCAGCCGCGATCGTTGCAGATCGCGTACGAGAACAACTGTGAAGCCGTGTTAGAGGCCACCGCCCGTCGGGCACGGCTGGAGAAGGAAATGCTGGCCATCGCCGCCGACAGCGATTTCACCCCGATCGTGAACCGGCTCGGCGTGTTACGCGGCATGGCGCCGATTCCGGCATTGGGGTTAGCGGTCGAAATCGGCGACTGGTCCCGTTTCACCGGATCCACGATCGGCTCGTTCGTGGGATTGGTCCCCGCCGAGTACTCCACCGGCGGCTCTCGCAGTCAAGGCGCGATCACGAAAGTCGGTAACGCTCACGCCCGCTGGATACTGGTGGAAGCAGCCTGGCAGCACAAAAGATACCTTGCCTCCACCCCCGGCCGCACCCTGCAAACCCGCCGGCAGGCGGCACCATTGGCCGTGCGCGCCCGCGGCGACGACGGCAACCGGCGCCTGCACCGGCAATGGGTCAAATATGTGGCACGAAACAAGAAGAACACGATCGCGGCCACCGCGATCGCACGCGAACTCGCCGGCTGGTGCTGGTCCGTGGCAACCATGGACGCATAACCAGCCGGCAACCATGACCGGCTTGCCGTCCCGTATCAGGCACCCGGTGTGATGCGCAGCATGCGGAGCAAACCATCGTCTCGAGTATGAGCAACCCCACCATCACCGGTGAGGCCACGCCCGCTTTCCAGACCCGAACGCACGCTCCAGCCGTAAACCTCGCCCTGCGGTAACCAACCCGCGCATATCAGTCTGACCATGCGTCGACAACACGCACACCACACCAACCGCCCACCGCCACGACAAGCCACAGACGGCGCCACGACACCCAGCCGCGGCGCCGCCCCACCCTGCCCACTTGACAAAAGAACCCTCATATCACTCGACCACCGAAAGTCGACCCCGCACCCATCCCGGTGGTCGAGTAGCGAGCGCAGCGAGCGTATCGAGACCCGGTGACCCTCCTTGGGTCCGTGTACCGCAGACCGGGTTACGAGGTCTCGATACGCGGCTCGCTGTGCGAGCAGCTACTCGACCACCGGAACGGGGACGACTCCGGTGGTCGAGTAGCGAGCGCAGCGAGTGTATCGAGACCCGGTGACCCTCCTATGGTCCGGAACCACAGACCGCCTGCGAGGTCTCTTGGTCTCGATACGCGGCTCGCTGCGCGAGCAGCTACTCGACCACCGGAGGCTGCGCGCCGCTAGGCCAGGGTGCGGAACAGGCGATGCCCGAGCGCAG
>DATMTC010000317.1:0-5038 GCA_035565115.1 Microbacteriaceae bacterium
GGCGAGGTCGTCTACATCGACAAGCTCGACGCGCTGCAGGGCGTTCGAATGTATTCGCGCGTCGGACTTCGCGCTCCGCTGCACTGCACGGCCGTCGCCAAGGTCTTGATCGCCGCGCTCCCACCGGCCGCCGCCGAGCAGATCGCAGCGGGAATCGACTTCGCGCCGATGACGGAGCGCACGATTACGTCAGTGCAGGCATACCTCGCCGAACTCGATCGGGTGCGCACAGCCGGTTACGCGGAAGACCACGAGGAACACGAGGCGTTCATCAACTGCATTGCGGCCCCGATTCGCGACGGGTCAGGCGCCGTGGTGGCCGCGGCATCCGTCTCTGTTCCGACCATTTCGCTGCCGCACGACGATGTGCTGGCGCTGTTGCCGAACCTGCTTGATGCGACTGCTGCGGCATCTGCCGACCTCGGCTGGCATCCGCGCGCCGCCTCCGACATCACCGGCTAGCAGAGGGCCAGGCGGAAGCATCCACCTGGCCCTCCTCATCGTGCGCTAGAAGGCGATCCAGAGCACGGCACCCGTTGAGACTGAACCCGCGGTCGTGTCATTTCCTGCGTATTCGGCTCGCACGGTATGCGCGCCCCAACCCAGCTTCGGCAGCTTGACTCTGCCGACACCTCGCGCGTCAAGCACCACCGGGATGCTCTGGCCGGCAACCGTCACGGTCACCTCGCCGCTCGGCGGTGTCGGCGCGCTGCTTTTCACGGTCACCGTTGCCTTGACATGCTGCCACGAGAACGCGACCGAACGGTTCAGCGACACCTTCACGCTCGATGCGTACTTCACGACGACAGCGGCGGAGGTCGCTGATGCCGATGGCAATCCGTCTTTCGACCCAGTCACAACAACCGTGATGCTCGCGCCCTGGTCAGCGTTAGCCACCTGATATGTCGCACCAGTCGCACCGGCGATGTCCGCACCGTTCTTCTGCCACTGGTACGCGAACGTGAGGCCGTCGATGTTCCAGGTTCCAGGAGACGCGGTGAGCGTCTGCCCGACGGCAGGGGTGCCCGAGATCGTCGGCGGCGCCGTGTTCACCGGTGCATCAGGCGGCGGCGCCTCACCCGAGGCGACCGAGACCAGCGTCGATCGGCCCGTGTCGCCGTAGCTCACGATTCCGAGGTAATCGGTGTTCGGGGTCAGCCCCGACCAGGATGCCGTGTATGCGATCGGCTCGCCCTGCACGCCGGAGAGCGTCGTCGGGTTGACTGCGAACGCACCGTCTCCGGCGCCCGGCAACACCGAGAACGTTGTCACGCCGAACGCGGTCGTTCCGCTGTAGACATCCACCATGACCTGATACGTGCCAGCATCCGGGCTGGGCAGATCCACGCGCTCGTCGGCCGAACTCGTCGCAGACTGCCAGCCGGCAACAGGATTGCCGTCCGCATCCAACTGGTAGACGGTCAGATCGAGGTCACTCGTATCATCGACAGCGTTCAGGTCGAATCGCGCAAGCTGCGCGCCATCCGGCACCTGCACCTGATACGTGAACTCGTCGCCCGCCGTGCCCGAGCCGCTGTTCGGATCGGCCGGGTCAGCCGCATCCGGCTGGCGTGTGCCGGCAGCCAAACCGCTTGTCGTCAGCGGGATGTCGCCGTCTCCCCCAGGGGTGACGGTCACATCGACCGAACCGTTCACGCCGGTCCCCGCCGCAGAGGTGGGCGCCACGATCGTCACCGGCTGCACCGCGATCGGGCTGTGCACCACGGTGTCACCGCTCACCCAATCGAGCGCACCCGTCGCGAACGTGTCGAGCGGAGCATCCGTTCTGGTGAACGTGACGGTGTAACTGTGCGACTCCCCAGCAGCGTCGAACGACAGCGTGGTCGGCGAGACGACAGCGTCGATGCCTGCGATGTCAATCGGCTTCGACGTGAACGTGCCTGCCTGCGTGCTCGTCACGGTGCGCGTCACCGTCTTCGGGCCGGTCAGCGCGCCGACTGCGATCGACGCCAGGTTCAGATCCGACGGATCGATCGGGTCGACCCCGACGTCATAGCCGATGCCTTGGATGTACGCCCACCAGTCAGGCGTGTCGTTCAGGTAGAGCAACCCGGGCGAGAAATACTTCGTCGGATCGACATGCCCCGCACCCTGCGCGAACGGGTCTGTCACCGGGTTTCCGTCAGCGTCGACCGTGTTGTACGCGGTCGTCATCATTGCGCTCTTCACCTCGGATGGCGTCGCAGTCGGATGCTCGCCAAGATAGAGCGCTGCGAGCCCGGCGATGTGCGGGGTCGCCATCGACGTTCCGGACTCGAACAGGTACGTCGGGTCTGCGCCTTCGGCGTTCGCTCCGTCGGCGATGATCGCGACACCCGGCGCCGTGATGTCCGGCTTCAGGATGTTGCTGCCGTCTGCCTCAACGGGGCCGCGACTGGAGAATCCGGCTACCTGCGGCGTCGGAGGCGTCACACCTGTCGAGTTCCCCGGCGTGAACGTGGCCGTTGCTCCCGCCGTCGCAGCATATGAGCTGAGTGCGTCGTAGAATTGCGCGTCGAGGTGGATGGTCGGCACGGAGTGCTCGTCGAGGTCGGTCGAGCTCGGGGTCTTGTTCACCAGGAGCATCCCGATGCCACCCGCGCGCAGCACTTCCGCCGACTTGGCCACACGGTCATACACGCCGCGTTCGCAGAACACGATCTTGCCTGCCACTTTGGCCGGGTCCAGCGAGTTCGGTCCACAGAGGATGGCGTCTTGCACACCCGCATTTGCAACGAGATCGGCCCTTACCAGGTCACCGGTCAGCGGCGTCGCACCCGGCGTCGTGTCCACCGTGATGGATGCGCCCGCGTATGCCTGCCCGTTGCCGAGCGTCGCCGTTGCCTCGTAGCTTGGGATGCTGGATGCTGCGACGGTGGTCTCCCACGGGGCTGCGTTATCGAGCGTGGATGCGCCAGGACCGTCGTTGCCGGCGGCCGCGGCCACGAAGATGCCTGCCGATGCTGCCCCGAGGAATGCCTGGTCTGTGAGCGAGACGGTCGTGGTGGCTGCGCCGCCGCCGATCGAGTAGTTGATCACGTCGACGCCGTCTTTCACCGCCTGGTTGATGGCGGCGAGCAGGTCGCTCGTCGCGCATCCGTCGTCGGTGGTCACCGTCGGGTCTGGGCCAGACCAGCACGCCTTGTACACGGAGACTTTGGCGGCCGGCGCCATCCCAGAGATGTCACCATATGAGACCCCGTTGATCGACGCGGCGACGCCGTGGTTGCCTGCCGCAGTGCTCGCGGTGTGCGAACCGTGGCCGTCTCCGTCGCGTGGCGAGATGTACTCGCCGGTCGATGCATTGCCGATGCGGTCGGCCCCGAACCCGTCGAGGTAGTAACGCGCCCCGATCAGCTTGGTGCTGCAGGCAGACGCGGTGAACTGCTCACCGCTCTGGCAGACACCGCTGAACGTATTGCCGTCGGCCTTCGCGTACGTGATCGCGTCGCCGTCGAGATAGGGAGCATCCCCCGCTGTCGTGCCGAGCGGATCGCCGGCGAACGACGGGTTCTCAGGCGCGATGCCGGTGTCGATGTCGCCGACGACGATGCCGGCTCCAGCCTTGTCGGTGCCGCCGATCTTCGCCCAGACGCCCGAGTCGCCCTCGAGGCCGAGGAATTCAGCATCCGACACCGCCTGCACGTGCTTGATCTCGTCAGGTGTGACGCCCACCACGTTCTTGTTGCCGGCGAGCTTGGCGGCCTGCGCCGTTGTCAGATTCGCCGAGAAGCCGTTGAGCGCGAGCGTGTATGAGTAGTCGATGCTCACGCCAGCTGAATCTGCGACCTTCTTCTGCTGTCCCTTCAGATAGTCGGAGTAGTTCTCGACCTTCTTCGACCGCGACTGAAGCTGTTCCCCCTTCTTCGGCTTCGTCGCCGAGTAGCCATCAACCCCGCCAGAGTATGTTGCTGCCGCGTCGTGCGCGAGCGTCACGATGTAGCGCCCAGGCGTGAACCGTGTTGCAGGCTGTGGAATGCCGAGCCCGGCACCACCTGATGCTGCCAAGGCTGCCACGCTGCTCGCTGCGGTTTTCGTCTGGGCGGCGGATGCTGCCCCTGCGCTTCCGACGACGAACGCCGAGCCGACAAGCGCCGCGAGTGCGGTCACTGCCATGGCTCGGCGTATTCTTCCGTTTTCTGTTGATACAAGGTTTTTTGTTACGAGGCGACGTTGCCTGAACTTGTGATTCAAGAACTTTCCAATCCCTTTGGTTGCAATGTGTGTTTGCCAGCAGTCGGGTCTGCGCGTGCTCACGAGGTTAGCGGAGAACTGGCCCCCGTACTAGGGGCATTCTTGGGAGTATGATGCGCCTCCCGTTGGGGTGGTCGAGCAGCGAACGGTCCCTGAGCTTGTCGAAGGGCCAGCGTATTGAGCCGGTTCTTAAGACGCGTCACCGGGTCTCGATACGCGGCTCGCTGCGCGAGCAGCTGCTCGACCACCGAGATGGTGAAACACGTCACGAGGTCTCGATACGCGGCTCGCTGCGCGAGCAGCTACCCTTCGAGACGGCCTCGTTCCTCGGCCTCCTCAGGGCATCGCTCGACCACCGGCGCACCAATCCCGGTGGTCGAGTAGCGACGCGAGGAACGAGCGCCGCGTATCGAGACCTCGCGACCCGCCTTTGAGCCGCAACCACAGATCGGCCTACGGAGGTCTCGACACGCGTCACCAGGGCAATAGGGCTACCCGACCACCGAGGCGGCACAGCTCAGGCGCGACGGATGCGCAGCGTGACCAGCTGGAACGGGCGCAGCTGAAGTGACGCAGTCGCCCCATCGACCTCCGCGAGCGCGGCCGGTTGCGCCAGTTCGCGCTCGAGCAGGTCGGTTTCCACCGTCTCGACTGAGGAAGCGACCCCGTCGAACGAGACGGATGCTCGCGCCCGCGCCCCGCGCGACTCGTACAGCCGCACGATCAGATCGCCGGATCGGTCCTCAGCCAGCTTTACCGCCTCAACGACGACCGCCGGATTGTCCACCGTGACCAACGCGGCCACGGCGTCAGCTCCCGCACCCGCGCGCAGCGGCAGATTCAC
>DATMTC010000318.1:0-2293 GCA_035565115.1 Microbacteriaceae bacterium
GGGTCGAAGACCAATGCCCCGAGCGCCCCGATCGACGTCACAAGACCCAGCGTGCCCACCACGGCTTCTGGGGAGACGAGCGACTGGAGCTTGAGCACCAGGCCGGCAGTGAGCGGGGCCGACAACGCGGTCATGATCCCGAGACGAGCGAGCACCATCGTTGCGATGACGCGGAACTTCGCCTTCTCAGTGGGCGCGGGGATGAGTGGGTCCGGCTTTGCGAACGCGACGGCCGACAGCCCGGTCTGAGCTGCGGCTGACTTACGGATTGCCATGAGGGTCTCCTCGTTGAGAATGATAGATGTCGGGTACAAACCGTGCGCTCGGTCGGTATGACAATAGCCCCCGGCTTGCGGCAGTGCAAGAGGCAATCTTCGGCGCCGTCAAGGCCTGCTCGGGGACGAGCAAGTGAACTCTATACAAACCGTGCGCACGGTCGGTATAATTGTGCTCTCGCCACTTGCGGCGTCAGCTTTCGGAGGTTGCATGATTATCGGCGTCATAGTGCTCGGGCTCGCGATCGGGCTCCTCACCGGTTTCGCCGGTGCCGGTGGCGCGATCATCACCGTCCCTGCCCTGGTCTATCTGATTGGGCTGCCGCTTGACCAGGCGATCTCGACTTCGCTTGTGATGGGCGCCGTTGCCCCAATTGCAGCGCTCGCACCGCGGATAAGACAGCGCCTGGTCAATTGGCAAGTCGTTCTGTTCGTGGTCGTGACAGGCATCCCTGCGGCTTTCGCCGGCACTGCTGTGGGGAAGCTCATCCCACAGAACATCCTGCTCCTGGCTTTCGCCGCGTTGATGGTCGCCGCTGGCGTGCAGATGCTTCGTCCGCGCCCGTCTCAGCCGAGCAGCGAGAGGCCGCGATATTGGGTGCTCCGAGCTCTCCTCATCGGTGCGTTCGTCGGCTTCCTGACCGGACTATTCGGAATCGGCGGCGGCTTCATCACGGTCCCGGCTCTCGTGCTTCTCCTCGACATTCCGATCGGCATCGCCGTTGGGACGTCGCTGGCCGTTGCGTTGATCAATACTCTCGCCGGCCTGATCGCGCACGCCGGCGCGGCGGATCCGAACTGGGCCGTCGCGGTCGCGTTCACGGTCCCCAGCATGATCGGCGCCTTCCTCACTGCCCGGTTGGCACACAAAGTCAACCCGGTGCTTCTGCAGCGGAGCTTCGCGATTCTGGTCTTGATGATCGCAGTTCTCACCGCTATCCAGGTGATCCTTGCATGGTGAGGGTGAGCCCGCTTGTGTCGGATCTTGGTGGAGGGGCTGACGGGAATCGAACCCGCGCTGTCTGCTTGGGAAGCAGAAGTTCTGCCATTGAACTACAGCCCCGCACGCCTTGCGGCGCCTGGCCAGCATAACAAACCTCTGACGCGTCCCGTTTCGTCTCGCTGCGCTCACTTGACGACCGGATGCCGCGCGGCCGGCGTGGCACAACCGCGCAGATCCGCATGCCTCAGCATCCGATCGCCGGAAACTCTGCGGAGTTGTGCAGATCTGCGCAGTTGCGACGGCGCGCAAGCGGCGGAGGCCGGCGCCCGTGGCACCAAAGTGCCACAGACCCCCGCACAGGTTCATCCTGCAGGCGGACGCGGCACAGGCACCCGCCGAAATAGCGTCGAAGGCATGATCACAGCAGAGGGCCTCGGGAAGAGGTACGGAGACAAGGTCGCCGTGGACGACGTGTCCTTCACGGTGCGGCCAGGGAGCGTCACGGGATTCCTGGGGCCGAACGGCGCGGGCAAGTCCACCACCATGCGCATGATCGTGGGTCTGGACAGGCCCACGACAGGCCGGGTGACCATCAACGGGCAGGACTACCGCAAGCTCAGGGCACCGCTCACCGAGGTGGGCGTGCTGCTGGACGCGAAGGCGGTCCACACCGGGCGAAGCGCCCGCAACCACCTGCGCGCGATGGCGGCCACCCACGGCATCTCGAACTCCCGCGTCGACGAGGTGATCGACATCACCGGCATCGGCTCGGTCGCCCGCAAGCGCGCAGGCGGCTTCTCGCTGGGCATGGGACAGCGCCTCGGGATCGCTGCGGCGCTGCTCGGCGACCCGCACACGCTCATCCTCGACGAACCGGTCAACGGACTCGACCCCGAGGGCGTGCGCTGGGTGCGCGAGTTCGTCCGCCACGCGGCATCCGAGGGCCGCACCGTGCTGCTCTCCAGCCATCTGATGAGCGAGATGTCCCAGACCGCCGATCACGTGATCGTGCTCGGCCGCGGCAAGGTGCTCGCCGACGCCGCCCTTCCCGACCTCGTGCGCGCCTGGACCACGG
>DATMTC010000319.1:0-3052 GCA_035565115.1 Microbacteriaceae bacterium
TGACGTGGATGAAGTGGATGTCCAGCCCGTCGATCGCGGTCAGGAACTGCGGGAAACGATTCAGCTCTCGCTCGAATCGGCGCCAGTCGTATTCTCGCTCCCAGTACTCGATCAGCGATTTGGCATTCTGCAGTCGGACGCCCTGCGACCAGTCGGCGACGGTCTCCGGGTTCGGCCAGCGAGTTCTGGCCAGCCGTAGCTTGAGATCCTCAATCTCGGCGTCAGAGATCGCGACGGTGAATGGACGAACCGCTGTTGACGGTGATTGCGTTGATGCGGTCATGTGCTTGCTCTCCTGAACTCTTGCTTGGCAGTGCAGCGACCCGCTGCACATTGGTGTGCAATGCACACTGATGTGCAATCTACTTCATTGCACACATTTGTGCAATGATCGAAATATGCAGAGCGAATCCGCACGGGCGCAAGCGATGAACGACACGCGCAATCGCATCCTCGAGAACGCACTCGAAGTTTTGGGCCAGAACCCGGAGGCGGGGATGGGCGACATCGCATCCGCTGCCGGCGTGGTCCGACGCACCGTTTACGGCCACTTCCCCACCCGCACGGACCTCGTGCTGACCCTCGCGCAACAGGCAGCAAACGAGCTCGTGGCCGCCCTCGGCAAGGTCAACGTCTCCGACGCGTCGGCGGATGCCGTGTGGGCGGATTTCATCGGGTACCTGTGGCCCCTTGCTCACCGCTACCGAGTGCTGGTGGCCCTTCGGCGTGGCGAGTATGGCCAGGAGATCCATGCCAGGTTGGGACAGGTCGACAAGGTTTTGGCCGACCTCGTGCAACGCGGCCAGGACAGCGAGGTATTCGCACGTCACCTGCCTGCGGACACACTCAGCCAGGTCGCCTATACCGCCGTGTTCTCGATTGCCGACAACAACATCTCGAATGGCGCGGTCGGCGTCCGCGCGGCAACGATTGCAAGCCTGCTCATCCTGGGAGTTCCCGAAGCGCGCGCCACGGCTCTCGCAGACACCCGGCCGTGACCGGATATCGCCTATCGGGTCGGATATCGATCGTGCTCGGGGGAGCTGACGAGCCCGAGACTGCGAGCGATGAATGCGGCTGCGTCGTCGGGCGCAAATCGTTCGGTGTCGACAACCAGATCGGTAGGCGGCTGCTCGACGTTTTCGTCGGCGTCTCGAAGCCGACGTAACGTCTGCAGGTCGGTGAGTTTCGCGAACTCACGGCGACTCGCAAGGTTGATGCGACGCTCCTGCTCTTTCTGGCTCACGGCAAGCTTCACGAAGCGGACACGTCCGCCGCCACTGTCGACCGTGCGTCGTGCCCGCTCCGGAAAGCCTTGGCGCACGGATGACTCTGGGGCGAACGTAAAGATCAGAGAAGTGTTTGCGGCGGCGGCCGCGGCGAAGGTCGCCAGCCAGAATTCCTCTCGCAGTTTCACGAACGGCGGGGACCCGAATGGAAACACCGCTGTGAGCGCGTCAACGACCAAGTGATTGTGAAACAGCCCGTAGTTCACCCTGGCGGCCAGTGCCCGGCCGATCGTAAGCTTTCCGGCGGCCGCAGCACCGTGGAGGAAAACCAAATCCATGCGGTGATGCTACAGGTCAGCACGCTCCAACACCCCTCCGTCAGCTTGTGAGTTCGACGGCGAGTTCGGACAGCCGGTCTTCGCGGGACTCTTCGTGCGCCGTGATCGTCACTAGCGAATTGCGGTGGACGACGACGAACTGTCCGTATCGTCCCTCAAGTCGCCAGGCGTCACCCGGTCCTGCCCAGGTAGCGATTCCGTAACGGTCCATCGGGGGCGGATTCCCTGTGTCGACCCAGGATGCGTGCATCGAATCCAGCCACTCGGGCGACACGAGCGCGCGACCGTTCCATTTTCCTCGATCGAGGAGCAGACGACCCATTCGCGCCAACTCCTCAGTGCGAAGCTCGAGCCCGGTGCCGCCGATGATGAAACCAAGCGGGCAACGGTGCCACTGCGGATTATCGATCTCAAGCGGCTGAAAGAGCCGGGGTATCAGCCAGTCCCGGACGTCGCCGACGACGTGAGCGAGCATCCTCATTGCTACGTAGGTGCTCACGTCGGAGTACTGGAATCGGCGGCCGAGCGAAGGACGGGAGAGCATCTCGGCGGCCAGATCTGGCCACGGGACTGGCTCATGACCGAACCATCGAAAGTCGATCCCGCTTGTCATCGTCAGCAGATGCCGCAGCGTCACCTGCTCGACTCCAGCCCCGAATGACATGCCGGAGAAGACCTCTCCCGCCGCCAGGTCGAGGGTGAGCAGGCCCTCGTCGATCGCCATCCCGGTCGCTATTGCGCACACGCCCTTCGACACCGAGTACAGGTTCTCCCGGTCATCGCTGCGCCACCGGTGCGAGGCGGTTTCATCACCAACTCGGATGTGCACTCCGTACACATCCAATCCTTCAGATTCGACTGCGGACACGAACCGCCCAAGGACCGTCTCGGCAGAGGTCATCCCAAGTCCCCTTATCTATCGAATGCGTCCCGCAGGCATGCGCTACAGCTGCCCATGCCCAAACTGCGCTAACTGTTACCCGCGTCGAGGCCAGGATATTCGGTCGCGTGCCTGGTAACTCAGGAAGAATGTGCGAACCGTCCGATTCGTCCCGCATGATTGCGCGGATGTCTGATCAGCGGCATCCGATTTTCCTGAGTTACCGAGCTTCAGCCGATCAGGCTCGGCCGCAGATCGCGCAGGGTGCGGAAGTGCGTCATCCGGATCACGCCGATCGCGGCGAGAACGAGCGCGATCCCTCCCCAAATCGCCACAACGCCCGCGTCACCCCAGGCCGCGCTCGCATTGCCGCCATACATCAGCTGCCGCAGTCCGTCGACGACAAACCCCATCGGAAGCACGTGATGCAGCGCGGCGAGCGGCCCGGGCAGCGTCTGCCACGGGAAGGTGCCGCCGGCCGTGACGAGCTGCGCAACCATCAGCACGAGCCCGAGGAACTGGCCGACGCTTCCCAGCCATACGTTGAGCGCCAGAATGATCGCAGCAAACGCAGCGGATGCCAGTGCCATCAGTCCGAAGGCGCC
>DATMTC010000320.1:0-2615 GCA_035565115.1 Microbacteriaceae bacterium
GGGTTCACAACGACGACGCGGCGAGGCTCGCAGGCGCATGACGAACTCGTCATCGACGGCGACGCCATCGAACGCACAAGCGACCGCGCGGGCGGAACAGAAGGCGGCATGAGCACGGGAACTGTTCTTCGTGTGCGCGCAGGCATGAAGCCCATCGCCACCGTTCCGCACTCGTTGCGCACCGTCGATGTCGCAACAGGCGAGGCCGCTGCTGCCCACCATCAGCGCTCGGATGTCTGTGCGGTGCCTGCGTCGGGTGTGGTCGCAGAGGCCATGGTCGCTCTCGTCATTGCAAATGCGGTTGTCGAGAAGTTCGGCGGTGACTCGATTGACGAGACACGCAGAAACCTCGACGGCTACCTGGCGAACATCCCGTCGTCATTGCGCACGGCGCGTGCAACTGCGTCAGAAACCTCCGCATAAGTGACTCTCGTTCTGATCGGTCCGCCTGCTGCAGGCAAATCCCGCGTCGGCAAACGGCTCGCTAGACGGCTCGAGATTCCATACATCGACACAGACAGTGTGATCGTGCGCGAACACGGTGCCATCGCCGACATATTCGCTGCTCACGGCGAGCCTCATTTTCGCGTGCTCGAGCGGGCGGCCGTTGCAGACGCACTGAACGAAGACGCCGTTGTCTCACTCGGCGGGGGAGCTGTACTCGACTCAGACACGCAGCGCGACCTGCACGACAAGCTGGTCATCCTGCTGACGGTTCGCGCGGATGCCGTCACCGAGCGCATCGGAAGCGGAAAGCGTCCGTTGGTGAGCGACATCCAGTCCTGGCAGCGGCTGGTCGACGCGCGAGCCGAGCTGTATGCCTCGCTCGCGGACTTCACGATAGACACGTCTCATCGTGCCGTGGACGAGATCGTTGAGGAGATCGCGGACTGGGCGGCACAGCGGGTGGCGCAATCAGACGGAAGACAGAGCGAGGAAAGATCATGAGCGGGCAGTCAACCGAAATCGTCGTCGAAGGGCGCAATCCATACACGGTGACCGTCGGTTCTGGCATCCGATCGAACCTGCAGCCTCTGCTCGGGTCGGCTGTTGCGCGGGTGCTCATCGTGCATCCTCCGACACTTGCGGTCGCCGCAGCCGAGTTGCGCGAAAGCCTCGCCGACCAGTACCAGGTCTTGTTGGCCGAGGTGCCAGACGCTGAAGCCGCTAAACGTGTCGAGGTGGCGGCGTTCTGCTGGCAGATCATGGGCCAGGCGGACTTCACCAGGTCTGACGCCGTCATCGGCTTCGGCGGCGGGGCCGTCACAGACCTTGCAGGGTTTGTCGCCGCAACCTGGCTGCGCGGTGTTCAGCTCATCCAGGTGCCGACCACTGTGCTCGGAATGGTGGATGCCGCTGTCGGCGGCAAGACGGGCATCAACACGGCAGAGGGTAAGAACCTCGTCGGCGCGTTCTATGCTCCATCCGCTGTCGTCGCCGATCTAGAAACGCTCACCAGCCTGCCGAAGAACGAGATCCTGGCCGGGTTCGGCGAGGTCGTGAAGTGCGGGTTCATCGCCGACCCCGAGATCCTCGACATCATCGAGGCGGACGTCGAGGTGGCCACGGATCCAGCATCGCCCGCGTTCCGCAAGCTTGTCGAACTGTCGATCGCGATCAAGGCGCGGGTCGTCGGCGAAGACTTCACCGAGAAGGGTGTGCGCGAGATCCTCAACTACGGGCACACGCTCGGCCACGCGATCGAGCATGCGGAGCGGTACCAGTGGCGGCACGGAGCGGCCGTGTCTGTCGGCATGATGTATGCCGCGGAGCTCGCCCGTTTGAGCGGCAGGCTCTCGGACAGCGTCGTTGACCGGCACCGCAGCATCCTGACCTCGCTGACACTACCCACGACGTATCCCGTCGGTCGTTGGCAGACCCTGCTGGCCACGATGCAACGCGACAAGAAGACGCGCGGGAGCATGCTGCGCTTCATCGTGCTCGACGACATTGCGCGCCCGACCGTGCTTGCTGCGCCCGAGCCGTCGCTGTTGTTCGCCGCGTATCAGGAGATCGGTTCGTAGTTCGATAAGGCCCCTTAGGTCGATAGGCCCAGTAGCTCGATAGGCTGGGTGGCCATGAGCACTGTTCTCGTTCTGAACGGACCGAATCTGGGACGTCTTGGCACCCGCGAGCCTGAGATCTACGGTTCCGAAACGCTCGATGATCTGCGAGGCGTCTTGGTGGCGGAGGCCGGAGAAGACACCATCGATCTTCGACAGACAGACAATGAGAGCGAACTGCTCGGCTGGCTGCATGAGGCTGCAGACACCAAGCATCCGGTGATTCTCAACGCAGGCGCGTGGACGCACTACTCGTACGCGTTGCGGGATGCCGTTTCCCTGGCAACGAGCGCAGGCGCAACGGTTATCGAGGTGCACATCTCGAACCCCCATGCACGCGACGAGTTCAGGCACACGAGCGTGATCAGTGGCGTCGCAACCGGGGTAATCGCCGGTTTCGGCTTCGACTCCTATCGGCTCGCACTCAACCACATTCGCCGAAACGGCGCCTGAGAACTAGAATCGTGCAGGCGCTTCGTCAGTTCGCGCCTTCTTGAGCCCATCGGCTTCAACTCGAACGGAAACTTTTTTATGGCATCAACTGCAGACATC
>DATMTC010000321.1:0-2083 GCA_035565115.1 Microbacteriaceae bacterium
CGGTCCTCGCGGCCTGATGCCGAACCCGAAGACCGGCACCGTGACACCGGATGTCGCGAAGGCTGTCTCAGACATCAAGGGCGGAAAGATCGAGTTCCGCGTCGACAAGCACGCGAACGTGCACTTCGTGGTCGGCAAGGCAGGTTTCACTGCCGAGCAGCTCACCGAGAACATCAGCGCTGCGCTTGAAGAGGTCATGCGGTTGAAGCCGTCGAGCTCCAAGGGCCGCTACGTGCAGAAGGGTGCCGTGTCGACAACGTTCGGCCCAGGCATCCCGCTGGACGTCAACGCCATCTAGCATCCGTTTCACTGGGAGGGCTCCGCTTCGGCGGGGCCCTCCTTCTTTTCGTCCTGTCGGCGAGCAGGGGACAGGTAATCTTGCGGTGGCTACGCGATCGCGCCACGCCAGGTGCGGATGGCCGCGAGCGTGCGCTCGTCCAGAGCGGATGCCTCGAAGAAGGTGTCGAGGTCGAGCCCGGTCAGCGCCTGCCGGAACGCGCCCTCTGTCGTGGTGCCGAGCGTCGCGCACAGTTTCTCGAGTTGAGGCTCCGCGTTCTGACACTGACGGGATGCTGCACGCACATCGCCGAGTCGAACCGTCTCCAGATAGTCGTCGACGATCTCGTCTGGTTCGACGTCTGCTGCAGCAAGCAGCAACATCGCGATCTGCCCCGTGCGATCGCGGCCGCCCATACAGTGGAAGAGCACACCGCCTGCCGGGGCATCCGCAAGCGCTCGCAAAACGGCAGCGCTGTTCTCTGGCATCGCGTTCAGATGCGGCAAGAAGTACAACGCGGTGCCGACCAGGCCGTTGTCCCAGTGATCCTTCCAGAAGTCCTGATTGTCCAGCCCATCGAGATCGACGTTGATGGTCGTGAGCCAGTCCGGGCGGTTCTGGGTGTCGCGAGCCCGCTCACCCGGTTGACGTAGGTCGACGACGGTGCGGATGCCGAGGGCATCCACCTGCTCCCAGCCGGCCTGCGTGACCCAGTCGACATTCTCCGACCGGAAGAAGACGCCGTGCGGAGTGGTCGATCCATCCGCGCGTCGCAGGCCGCCGAGGTCTCGGGCGTTCACCAGCCCGTCGACGCTGATGGCGCGGCGCGACGGACTCACCATTTCGCGCATGACGTCAGAGCTTAGCCGATGCGGGGAAGAGAAAAGAGTCTTCCATCGCAGACACGACAGGTCTAATCTGAGGATCACTCAGTTAGCAATGACTGTCGCGTAATCAAAAATGACTGTCGCGTAATCAAAGGAGATGTCATGCGTGCTTCCCGCAAAGCCGCGATTGCGGCTGTTCTCGCGAGTTTCGCTGTCCTTGGGACTGCCGGACCCGCTCTCGCTACACCCGGCCACGCATCCGTGACCACGGCACAGCTGGTCGGGGTTGTGCATCAAACCGGCCCAACAACCGCGGATGTTACCGCCAGATACACGTGCACTGGAACGCCGGATCAACTTCATCTGTGGGTCTCGGTGAAGCAATCGGCTGACCGCACCGCCGATCCGATGCTGGCAACGGAAGGATCGTCGCAGGTAGCGGCCGCCTGGAGCCAGAGCCACAGCGGTGTTCTGCTTCTGACCTGCGACGGCATGAACCATGTGACCACCTTCAGCGTGGATCAGGTCGAACAAGGCTTCGGCACGCTCGCCAAGGGGGATGCGTGGGTTCAGTTCTGCCTGTTCGATTCGACAACGCCCATGGAGCCGGTCAGCGACATGGAGTTCATGCACGTGAGGTGAGACGCGTCGGGCCGAGATCGACGCGCGAATCGACAGCTGATCGAGCACCAGCATCAAGTAGTTCGATGGGCGAACTAGTTTGATACGCTGGAGCGATGGCAGCATCGAAACTCCAAAACGGCGGCGAGACTGAGCCGAATACAATGGGTGCACGCGTCGCGGTGACGGCCGATGACGCCGCAGCCGTGCAGGCGATCACCCGTGTGAGCCGGATGCTCGAGCGGGCATCCGCGGAGTTGAGCCTCGCCGACTTTCGCATGCTGTCCGCGATAGCGGATGGCGAAGCACGAGCAACGCGGCTTGCTGCCCGCCTGGCCGTTGGCAAACCAGCGGTGAG
>DATMTC010000322.1:0-3244 GCA_035565115.1 Microbacteriaceae bacterium
TTCGGGTACGACGAGTTCCGCGGCAACCAGGCAGCGGTCATCCGCCAGCTGATCGGGGGAGGAGACGCCGTCGTGCTGATGCCGACGGGTGGCGGCAAGAGTCTCTGCTATCAGATTCCGTCGCTCGTGCGCGAGGGCACCGGCGTGATCGTGTCACCGCTGATCGCGCTGATGCAAGACCAGGTGGATGCGTTGCGCGCCGTCGGCGTGCGCGCGGAGTTTCTCAATTCCACGCAAGATGGCGCCGAGCGTTCACGCGTCGAACGGGCATACCTGGCAGGCGAACTCGATCTGCTCTACGTCGCGCCTGAGCGGCTCTCATCCGAGGCGACGAAGCGGTTCCTCGCCGGCGGCACGATCGCGTTGTTCGCCATCGACGAGGCACACTGTGTTTCGCAGTGGGGGCACGACTTCCGCCCTGACTATCTCGCACTGTCCGAACTTGCGGACCGCTGGCCGGATGTGCCGCGCATTGCGCTCACCGCCACCGCGACCGAGGCGACCCACAAAGAGATCACCGCGCGGTTGAAGCTCGAGCACGCCGAGCATTTCGTTGCAAGCTTCGATCGTCCGAACATCCAGTACCGCATCGTTGCGAAGAACGAGGTGCGCAAGCAGCTTGTCGATTTCATTCGCTCGGAAGAGGCAGGGTGCGCAGGCATCGTCTATGCGCTCAGCCGCAACACGGTCGAGAAGACCGCCGAGATGCTGCGCGAGAACGGCATCGATGCTCTGCCGTATCACGCAGGGCTGGATGCTGTCACTCGCGCGAGAACGCAAGCGAAGTTCCTGCGCGATGACGGTGTTGTGATCGTCGCGACGATCGCGTTCGGCATGGGCATCGACAAGCCTGACGTGCGTTTCGTCGCGCACATCGATCTGCCCAAATCGGTGGAGGGCTACTACCAGGAGACGGGGCGAGCCGGCAGAGACGGGCTGCCGTCGACCGCGTGGCTCGCATACGGGTTGCAAGATGTCGTGCAGTTGCGGCGCATGATCGACTCGTCGGAGGGCGATCTCGCGCACCGGCGCAAGATGTCCGCCCACCTGGATGCGATGCTCGCGCTCTGCGAGACCGTGCAGTGCAGGCGGGTGAACCTGCTCTCATACTTCGGTCAACCGTCCCAGCCGTGCGGCAACTGCGACACGTGTCTTGCACCGCCAGAGAGCTGGGACGGCACGGTGCCTGCGCAAAAGTTCCTGTCGACGGTGGTTCGGCTGCAGCGTGAGCGTGGGCAGCGGTTCGGTGCAGGGCACCTGATCGACATCCTGCGCGGCAAGCGCACCCCGCGGGTTGAGCAGCACGGCCACGCGTCGCTGTCGACATGGGGGATCGGTGAAGACCTCAGCGAGCAGCAGTGGCGGGGTGTGGTGCGTCAGTTGCTCGCACAAGGACTGCTCAAGGTGAACGACGACGGATACGGCACGCTCGCGATTACGCAGGCGAGCGCAGAGGTTTTGAGCGGTTCGCGAACCGTGCAGTTGCGGCGTGAGCCGGAGCGGGTGGCCGGATCGCGAGGCTCGCGCGGAGCATCCGGCGCGAAGGCCGTCGTTGCTGATCTGCCTGGAGCGGCCGTTCCGCTCTTCGAGGCGCTGCGCGCATGGCGGGCCGAGCAGGCCAGGGAGCAGGGCGTGCCTGCGTACATCGTGTTCGGGGATGCCACGCTACGCGGGGTGGCGCTCACCCAGCCGGCGTCGCTTGCCGATCTGGATGGCATCAGCGGCATCGGTGCGAAAAAGCTCGAGACCTACGGCCAGCAGCTGCTCGAGGTGGTTGCTGCGCACGTGTCGCCGTCGGTGGTCGAGTAGCAGCTCGCGCAGCGAGCCGCGTATCGAGACCTCGTAACCTGGTCTGTGGTTCCGGACCCGAAGGTCGCTCGCCAGGTCTCGATACGCTCGTTCCTCGCTACTCGACCACCGGGGCGGTATTTCGGTGGTCGCGCAGCAGTCACCTGCCCTTTTGCGGATACAGCGTCTCGCCGCGCTCCAGCATCGCAACGTATTCGGCGATCTTGCGGACACGCGTCTCGGCTCGTTTCACGTTCCCGATCCGGAACAGGATCGCGAAGCGATTCTGACTCGTCAACGTCTCGAAGAACGCGGATGCTGCCGGGCTGGCCGCCAGCGCCGCAGCAAGGTCGACCGGCACCTCGATCGTCGACGACGATCCATACGCTGCCTCCCACCGGCCGTCAGCCTTGGCCCGCTCGACTTCTGCAAGCCCGGCAGGGCGCATCCGCCCTTCGTCGATCAGCCTGGTGGCCTTGTCGCGGTTGATGCGCGACCAGATGCTGCGCGCCCTGCGCGGTGTGAACAGCTGCAGGTAGTGGTCGTCGTCGAGACGCTTCGACTGGCCGTCGATCCAGCCGAAGCAGAGCGCAACCTCAACGGCATCCGCGTAGCTGACGCTGCTGGCCGAACCGGTCTTTTTCGCGAGCGCGAGCAGCACGCCGTCTGACCGCTGGTGCTCGGTCTCCAGCCAGCGTTCCCACGCGGCGGCATCCGTGCAGTAGACGGTCTCGCGTTCGATCACGGCTGGTTGCCGAACACCGCGTTGCCTGCCCCGTCGAACGACAACCCGGGGTTGTACACGATCTCCCAGCGGAAGCCGTCTGGGTCGGCGAAGTATCCTGACACGCCGCCCCACGGCTGCTGGCGTGCTGGTGCGACCAACTCTGCGCCGGCTGCCACCGCGGCATCCAGAATGTCGTACACCTCTTGCTCGGTCGCCACGTTGTGGCCGAGCGAAATGGGCGGAGCGTTGTGGCCGTGCCCGACCGATTCGCCGGCGTCTGCCGCCAGATCGTCGACACTCCAGAGGCACAGCAGCAAACCATATCCGGCCTGAATGAATACCACGTCGCCCTCCACCTCGAGCGTCGGAGTCCAGCCGAGCCCGTCGACGTAAAAGCGCCGGGATGCCGCGCGATCGCGCACCCCGAGAGTAATGGCAGTGATGCGAGGTTCCATGTTCACACGCTAACCTGCGGGGCTGACATCGACGAGCATCCGAGGTTCATTTCAGCAACTTGACCAGCGTGCGCAGGTTGCGGGTCGTGGTCAACGTCTTGAGCGCGGCGCGGCCCGACGCCTTGCCGACCACGCTGTCGAGTGTGTGACCGCGTTCGACCGTCCAATACAGAACGCCGTCGCCATCCGCGATGGACTCGAGCGCAGGATCGAGCTCGAGCCCAAGCAGGCTTTGACGGGGCTCGGCGTTCGTGAGAAGTTCACCCATCAGGAA
>DATMTC010000323.1:0-3566 GCA_035565115.1 Microbacteriaceae bacterium
CGACAACCGACGCGACCAACGAGGAACGCGATGTTCACAGTCGATACGCTGACCAGCTCATCGCCGACGGCAGCATGGTCGCTGCGTTCGCGCTGCACCCGGCCGAGAACACGGCAACGTCCGTTCGAGGCGATGTCATAACCGACGGGCCGTTCATCGACGCCAAAGAGGTGATCGCCGGATTCTATGTCGTCGAGGCGACGGACCTCGATGCCGCGTTGGAGATCGCGCGAAGAAATCCGATCGGTCAACAGGGTGGCGGCGTCGAAGTGCGCCCGGTCGAGGGAGCGTACCTGGCAGACCATCCTGGCAACGGATGACGGACGACACCTCGGATCAAGCCGTCGCCGTGCGGGCCGCAGTCGAGGCGGCACATCGTCGCGGCTGGGCCTTCGTGCTTGCGTCGACCGTACGAACTGCTCACGATCTCGACCTTGCAGAGGAGTGCGTGCAGGAAGCATACGCAGCGGCGCTCGTCGCTTGGGTGCGTGACGGGATTCCGAACAGCCAGGAGGCGTGGCTCATCACGGCTGCGAAGAGGCGCGCCGTGGACGCGATCCGGCGACGGCACGCTCTGCTGTCGAAGCTTCCGCTGCTCGTCGAGTCGGAGGCGCAGGAGGAACAGAACGAATTGGCCAACACCGGCCAAGCTGCGTCTGACGCGGTGAGCCCATCCGTGCCCGACGAGAGGTTGCGACTCATCTTCATGTGCTGTCATCCGGCTCTCGCTCAGGATGCTCAACTCGCCTTGACGCTCAGGCTCGTGTGCGGACTTTCGACGGCTGACATCGCACACGCGCTGCTGGTCTCCGAGGTGACGATGGCTGCAAGGATCACCAGGGCGAAGAAGAAGATCGCGGTTGCGCACATCCCATTTCGCGTGCCGGATGCCGCCGGTCTGCCTGAACGGCTTCCGCCGGTACTCGGTGTCATTCACCTGCTCTTCACCGCGGGCCATACGGCGCCGTCTGGCGTGGACCTGATGCGCATCCAGTTGATCGATGAGGCAGTTCGCCTGGCCAGGATGCTGCGCGATTTGATGCCCGACGAACCCGAGGTTTGCGGGCTGCTCGCGCTCGTGCTCGTGACGGACGCCCGCCGAGCCACCCGTGCAGACCACGAAGGAAGACTGCTGCGGCTGGAGGATCAGGAGAGGTCACTCTGGAACCGGGCGGCGATCACTGAAGCGCACGAGCTGATCATGAACGCGCTGCGAACCTCTCGGCCGGGGCGATACGCGCTTCAGGCTGCGATCGCCGCGCTGTATGCAGAGGCGCCAGAATACGAGCAAACCGATTGGCGGCAGATCGTGACGCTGTACGACCGCCTGCTCGAGGTGTGGCCGTCGCCGGCGGTCGCGTTGAATCGCACCGTGCCACTGGCGATGGTGCGTGGACCAGCAGCCGCGCTGGCGGAGGTCGAACAGCTCGAGCGCGATGCGGCGCTAGCCGGTTATCCATATCTGTCGGCGATCAAGGCCGACCTATTGCAGCGACTGGGCCGCCGCGACGACGCGCTAGAGACATACCGCCGTGCTGCCGAACTGACCAAGAACGAGGCGGAACTCGCGTTCCTGGCCGAGCGCATCCGCCTTCTGCTCTGATCGCTAGCTGCTCTGATTGCCGCCTGCTCTGATCGCTACAGCGCAGCGGATCAGCGCATCGCGTCAAGATAGTCGGACACAGCCGCGGTTTCCCCAGAGTCGGAGATCACTCCGATGTAGCCGTCAGGACGGATGAGCACGAGGGTGTTGTCGGTCGCGTCATATGCGCTGGCAATGGTGCCTTCACTGTCTACGATGTCGCCTGCGTCAATGCGGCTGGGGACGGGGCCAGCGGCGGGGCCGGCGACGACGCTGAGCATTCTGATCCGTGACTCGTCAGCTCCGATCATGGGAGCCTTTCCGAAGCTCAACAACGTGAACCGACCGCCACGGGTCAGGTCGAACAATCGGCGTTCGCCATCCGCAGTAACCAGCCCCGTCGCATCCGGGGCGCGATCGCCTGCGCGCAGCATCGCCGTCTCGTCGCGGTCGTCGCGTGCCAGGGAAGAGCCGCGGTAGCCGACGTTGAGCTGAATGGTGCTCGCATCGCGCTGGGTAGACATGCCCTTGTTCGCGACCGTGTCGGCGAGGCGTGCGTTGGAGAGTTCGAGCACGCCGGCGGCCACCGGTCGACGCTCGGCCTCGTAAGTGTCGAGCAGTGTTGGCGAAGCACCGTTCACGACGGCTGCAAGCTTCCAGCCGAGGTTGTGGGCATCCTGGATGCCGGTGTTCATACCCTGACCGCCTGCTGGGGAGTGGATGTGCGCGGCATCGCCAGCAAGGAACACCCTGCCGACACGATAGCGATCGGCGAGCCGGATGTTTGCCCGCCACAGGGTCGACCACTCCGGCTCGTGCAGGCGAATGTCGGTGCGGCCTGTTCGCTGCTCCAGGATGCTCTGCAGATTCGCAAGGCTGAGGTCTGCATCCTGTCCAGGCAGGATGCTGCCCTGGTACTGGAAGACATCGGTGGACGGCAGCGGGCAGAGGCTGACGGCGCCTTCGGCGTGCCGCCACATGTGCCAGGCGTCTCGATCGAGGCCGTCGACCGCCAGGTCGGCCACGATCATCCGCAGCTCGTCGCGCGTCTCGCCCTCGAACGTGATGCCGGACTGTTTACGCACGACACTGTGGCCGCCGTCAGAGCCGACGAGCCAACTCGCGGTGACAGTAGCTCTGCTGCCGCCGCTGTCCAGAGTCGCTGCGACGCTCTCGTCAGACTGTGTGAAATCAACGAGCGTCGTGCCGAATTCGACGGAGCCGCCCAGTTCGGCCAATCGCTGCCTGAGTGCCTCTTCGACGCGCCACTCGGGCGTGATCAGGCTTGTGGTGTACGGGATGTCTGGCCGGTTGCGCAGCGATTCGGGCTCGGCGCCGCCCAGCGTCACCGTGCCGTCGAGGCCGGTCGAACGCATCGGCATCGCAATGCGGCCGTTGGCAAGCACGCGGTCGACAATGCCGAGGTCATCGAACACCTCAAGGGTGCGCGGCTGGATGCCTTTGCCACGCGAGCCGGGCTGAGGACCAGGGGCTGACTCGATCAAGCGGAACGGTACGTTACGGCGAGCGAGCTCATTTGCCAACGTCAGCCCGGTCGGACCCGCGCCGACGATCAGCACCTCGGGTGTGTTCGGCATCGTTTTCCTTCCAGCCGTAAGAGTTACATCCATCTCTTATGAAGATAGACCGAGTCGCTACGGAATGCAACCCTTCCTTATAATGAGGTTGTGATTGCAGCAGCATCGGCATCCGCATCGGCGGGAGCATCCGGCCAACGTCGCCGAGGGCCGGCGTTAGAGACCGCACTGCTCGACGCCGCTTGGGATGAGCTGCTGGCCGTCGGATTCGGCAAGCTGACCATGGAATCCGTGGCCGTTCGAGCCCGTACCGGCATTGCCGTGCTGTATCGCCGGTGGGCCAACAAAGATGAACTGGTGCTCGCCGCGATCGAGCATTATCGAAACGGGCATCCTGTCGATGTTCCAGACACCGGGACGTTGCGCGGCGACCTGATCGCTGCGCT
>DATMTC010000324.1:0-3838 GCA_035565115.1 Microbacteriaceae bacterium
TGCCAGCCGAGCCACCACCAAAAGACCAGGATCGTGATGCGCGCGGCCCGTGAGGCCATGACCCGGTCGAGGAGCTTGTCAAGCGGCGCCGTGCTTTGCGGGCTGCGGCGCGAATCCAGCAGCAGCACAATGGCAAGCACGCCGCACGCGCAGAAACCGGCGATCGTGATGGCTCTGCTCACGGCTGCCTCCCGCGCCGCAGGAGTGCCGCCCCGCCAAGCAGCCAGAGCGCTGCACAGACGGCGCGCCCGAACGGGTCATCCAGCAGGGGGCCGATGAGATCGGACAGCGGCGGATGCGCATACTCGGCAGTGGGGGACGGCATGCCGAGAAAGAACGAGCCAAGCTCCCACAGGCACAGCGATACGCCGAGAATCGACCACAGAATGGCCGCCCGTTTGATCGCCCGTGACGGCTGGTCCGCGTGCGCAACCGAGGCGTCAGGTGACGAGCTCGCGTGATTCGGCCAGGCGAACGGGATGACGCTCAAGCCGATGCCAACCACGATCGCACCGTCGGCGAAACTGTAGCGCGGCAGCAGCGTGAGCAGCGCGACGATAACCACGCCAACCGAGAACGCGACAACGCGAGGCGGCAGACGCGCCGTGCGGGCGAAGCGCAGCGCACCGGTCAGATCGACGATGAGCGCCGCGGCAGCGGCCGCGAACACGACTCCGTCTGCCGGTGCACCGCGGAAGAATTGAAAACCGCTTGTCAGCGCGAGGATGCCGATCCACGGTGCGTCGCGAAGCGTTCTGGAGCGGATTCGGGCGCTGTTCGCCCGCGCATCCGGGCCCAAGTTCTCGTTCGTCATGTGTATCGCCAGGCGACTCGACGCGAATGAACCGCCCCGTTACCCACGCTACCCCCGAGGAGACAAATGTGTGGGGGCGCTGGTCTCGAACGCTGCCCTGACCAGGCCGTCTTGAAGCAGGCTGGGCCTAACCGCCGAAGAATGCGTGCGCGACGGCGAAGATCACCAGGCCCGCGATCGATCCGACAACCGTGCCGTTTATGCGGATGAACTGCAGGTCGCGCCCAACCTGCACCTCGATCTTCTCGGTCATCTCGGCCGGATCCCAACTGCTGACCGTGTCTGTGATGATCCCCGCGATGTCGTGACGGTAGGTGGAAACCAGGTGAGCGGCCGCATCCGTCAACCACGCATTCACCGTGACGCCAAGCGCCGGGTCGGTGGCCAAGCGGGTGCCGATGTCGCGCAACACAGACTCCATGCTGCTCCGGAGCGGTCCAGCTGCGTCGGCAAGCGCCTCAACAAGCGCATCGCGCGCGCCGCTCCACGCCGTTGTCGCGAGCTCGCGAACCCGGGGGTCGTCGAACGCGCGATTCTTCGCCGATTCCAGCTTGGACATCGTGGCCGGGTCCCGCTGCAGGCGCTCGGCCAGTGAGACGAGGTAGTCGTCGATCGCGACGCGTAGCCGATGATTCGGGTTGTGACGCACCTCGGCGACGAAGCGCTGGGCCTCTCGATACAGCCTGTCGTCGACGAGGCGGTCGACGAACCCTGGAACCCAGGAAGGCAGCCGCGACGATGCGAGCGCCCCGAAAGCATCCGGGTTCTCGTTCACCCAGTTCGCGAGCCGATCGATGAGCAGGTCAACCGCCTCGCGATGTCCGCCGGATGCGATGATCCTTTCGCTCAGGCTGCCAAGTGGCGGTCCCCAGGCAGGCTCGAGCAGGTGGGTGCGCGCCATCGATTCGATCAGCTGACGCATGTCGTCGTCATCAAGCATCGAGACCGCACCGCGCGCTACCGTGGACACTTCGGATGCCACGCGTTCGGCGTTTGCGTCCTGTGACAGCCAGGATCCGATCGCCGTGGCAAGGCCGATGGATTCGAGCTTGGTGCGAACGGCGGACTCCGAGAGAAAGTTGGTCTCGACGAACTCGCCGAGGCTTGCGCCGATTTCGTCCTTGCGCGTCGGAATGATGGCGGTGTGCGGAATCTTCAATCCCAGCGGATGCCTGAACAAGGCTGTAACGGCGAACCAGTCGGCGAGGGCACCGACCATACCGCCCTCACTTGCTGCACGAACGTAGTGCAGCCACGGATACTGCGACTGCAGCGCGAATGACACGGTGAAGATCACGGTCAGCGCGATCAGCAGGCCGAGCGCGATCGCCTTCATCCTGCGCAGGCCGGCGCGGCGTGATGCGTCTGAGGCATCCTGGGCAGTCTCGACCTGTGACGTCGTCATGCGATTCCCTTCCGATCGGCGCTTGGGTCAGCGACCGTTTCGTCAGCTCGCCACCAACCTCGAACCGGGGCCAGCGGTTTGCGCTCGCTGTGCGATAGCGTAGCCGCGTGGATCGCAGACAACTGCTGACAGCCATCGCGGCAGCTGCTGTTGTTTCGCTCGCGGGATGCGCCCGCCAGCCGGCCACCAACGATCTGGTCGCGACGGAGCCGATCGAGCCGCGCCCGGTGCCGCAGACACCGGCCCCGGCAATAGCTGTTGCGCAGGGCACGTATGCGTCAGCGCCGCTGCTCGCGAAGCATCCGATCCCGGGTGGCACGATCACAGGCCTGCCTGGCAGCGGCAACCTGATGGCCTGGACCGTCGACGACGGAGCAGACAGCGACGTCGTTGCAGCGTATGCCCAGTTCGCCAAAGACAGCGGAACGCGCCTGACCTTCTTTCTCAACGGCATGTACGACTCGTGGACGAAGAACGCCCCAGCGCTGCGCCCGCTCGTGGACAGCGGTCAGGTGCAGCTGGGCAATCACACGTTCGATCATGCCGATCTCACCGCGCAGAGCGAGGCTGGAATCGTCGATCAGCTCTCGCGCAACGGCGCCTTCATCAAAAAGATGTATGGCGTCGATGCCGCGCCGTTCTATCGCCCGCCGTACGGCTATTACGATTCGCGGGTCGGGCGGGTGGCATCGAGCATCGGTTACACGGCGCCCGTGCTCTGGTATGGATCGTTGTCAGACTCAGGCAGGATCACGGATGCCCAGGTGGTCTCGTTCGCGCAGCAGTGGTTTTTGCCGCAGCACATCGTGATCGGGCACGCGAACTTTCCAGCGGTCACCCACGTGTATCCGCAGCTGCTCGACATCCTCAAGCAACGTGGATTGCGCACGGTGACACTGCAGGACGTGTTCGCGGCCTGAGGCGACACGCGTCGATCGGTCAGTTTTCGATCGGGCCGAGATATGCATTCGCCACTGTCGAGTGCGCTGACTCGTCGTCGGAGGGATGGAATAGTCCGGCGAGCACATCCCGATACAGGCGCCCAAGCTCACTTGAGTTGAAGTAGCTCGATCCGCCAGAGACGCGAACGGCGTGATCGACCATCGTGCGCGCGTTCTCCGTGGCCCGCACCTTGAGGCCGACGAGTTTGGGAAACCAGAGCGGCCCGTGGTCGACGAGCGCGTCGACATCCGCTGCGACGGCATCCAGTTGCGGACGGATGCCGTCCTGCGCGATGACCGCATCGGCGATGCGCCAGCGAATGTCAGGGTCCTGGGCGTATGTCTTGCCGTTGTTCTTCATCGACGTGCGGCGGTTCGCTGCGTCGATGGCCAGTTGCAGGGCGCGCTCGCCGATGCCCGTGTACACGGCGGCAAGCAGAATCTCGAAGTTCGCGAAGATGGCGAAGATGAGCGGGTCGGCGTTCGGACCAGGATCAAGCCGGCGCACGATGCGGTCGGCGGAAGCGTGAGCGCCGTCGAGCACCGTCGTATTGGACTGGCTCGCGCGCATTCCGATCGCGTCCCAGTCGTCTTTGATCTCGAAACCGCCTGCGTCTCGCTCGATGAACCCGTAGACGATCTTCGGCGCATCCGCGCTTGTGGTGTCGAGACCCATCG
>DATMTC010000325.1:0-3647 GCA_035565115.1 Microbacteriaceae bacterium
CTCCGTGCTGTTCAGCCGTTTGGCCAGCTCGTGAGCGCTCGTGGCCTCTGCTGTGGACGAGAACGACGCGCCGTACCAGGGCGAATCCGCGGGACCGTATCTGAATTCGCCGAGCGCCGCCGCCTTGATCAGCGCCTGCGCTGCCTTGTCTCTGTCGCGAGCGAGAGCTTCAACCGCGTGCCGTTCGAGCCGTGCGGTTGTGGCCGGTGGTGTCGGCAGCAGCGCGAGGCGCGCGAGCTCCTCAAGCGCGTCGAGCACCGACACACCGAGAGCTGGGTCGGTGCCGGACAGTGCCGCCCGATAGTCGAGCAGCACCTTGCGCAGCCGTACGAGCGCATCGTCGACCTCGGTGACACGCGGTTGCGTCGCCTTCTCGTTGCGGGTGATCGACTGAACGATGTCTCTGCGGAGGGCTCGCGGTGTCGCTGCGAGGCCACTGAGACCGATCTGGTTCAGCCGATGCTTGATCCCGTCAAGGCTGGAACGACGAGGGCTGACCACGAGGATGCGCTTGTGCGCTGCGACGAGAGAACCGATCGCGTTGACAATCGTCTGCGTTCCACCCGTTCCAGGCAGTGTCTTCACCACGAGAGAGTTGCCCGCGCCGATCTGCGCGATGATCTTCTCCTGCTCCTCATCGGCGTCGAGAAGCAGTGTGTCAGTCGCCGGAGGCCTGGCGTCATGCCCAATCGTGTCGACCGGTCGAAAACTCTCTTCGACCTGCCGACGAGCTGAAGGATTGCCCGCGAGCGCGTTCAGCACAGGATGATCGAGGTTTGCCGCATCCGCCGTCATCGCGCCTGCGACATCGGCAAAGGATGAGACGACCAGCCTCGGCTGCACGTTGAACCACGGCAGATGACTGGTGAGCCCGCGCAGGCGGTCGATCACCGGTTGCGGCTTGAAGTTTCCGTTGGTCACTGCGAGCGCGACGAAGGCTTCTGCGTCCAGTGTGATCTGGAACTGTTCGTGCAACGCGCGGGCAAGCTCGGGGTTTAGGAACGGCTTGCCCTTGAGCTTCAGCTCGAAGTCGCGCCCGTACCTGCGGATGGCGACCGGGCGAAGCAACACCGGCGCCATGAACTCGTCACCGTCCCGACGCCAGCTTGCCAATCCGATCGCAAGGTGCACGGCGTCGATGCCGCGCACCGAACGCAGCTCGATGCCCTTCGCGGTGATCGCGTTTGCCGCAACGCGGGCGTTACGCAACGCGAGCTCATCGCGGATGAGGCTCGACAGCAGCGTGCTCTTGCCCGTGATGAACTGCGGCAGCCCACCGGGATGCGTCGAAGACAGTTCGATGCGCGTTCTGGAGCTGTCGACGAAGTGCAGCAGCGGCGAGCGGCCGCCGAGCGCCGCCAGTTCGTCCCGCCATTTACGCCAGCTGGGCTCCGCGATGTTCCCCGCAACGAGCTCCGGATCGCCCAGGCTCAAAGCGTGCGGGCTGGTCGTGTTTTGCGGGTTGAGAGCATCACCGCCCGCGCCATCCGCGGACAGGTCGTCGTCCGCCTGCTTTCGATCCACTCGCCACACACCGCAACCTTACGTGCGGAATGGCGCAAATCCGGGCAATGCGCGCGGGTTTCGCGTTACTTTGCGCGTGCAGAACGCTGTGAGCGCGACCAAACACGCTGAATCGAGAGCGTGAGCACCCCTCCGATGACGATCGAGACGATGTTGATGCCGAGTTGGGCGAGCGCGCCGACGGTCTCATATGGCACTTCGTATGCCAGGGCGGCTGCTGCGTTGGCCGCAGCGGGAACGGTCGTCACCGAGATTGCGACACCGACTAGCGCACCCGATTTCGTCGACGTCAACGAGATGACTCCTGCCACCCCGGCAAGGAATGCGATCACCCACGACAGCGCGTCGGGCAACCAGATGAAGTCGAGATTCGGATGCTCCTGCACGAACGTGTGGAAATCGACCAGCCCGAGTGCGTTCAGGGCCAGAGTCGACCCAACCGTCGCCGCCATGCCGACGACGAATCCGACGACGATCGCGAGAACGGACCGGCCGATAATGCGAGGCCGCCCACGCACGATCCCCACGCACAGTGCCGCCAGCGGGCCGAAGTCCGGGCCAACAACCATGGCGCCGACGATGAGGATCGGCTGATCGATGATCACGCCGACACCGGCGATCATCGTCGCAACCGCCATCAACACGAGGTAAGTGATGGAGATCTGGGTCTCTTCTCCGCTGCGTTGCTCGACGGTGTCCCAGATCACTGAATCTGCGCCGAGTCCTGGTGCTGCACGTTCGGCCCGGTCAGCCGCATCGGAGAATGAGAAGCCGACGTCTTCGACCGCGATTGAGCCGGTGCGCTCGATGCCGAGCTCACGCAGGGTGCCGAGCACGGCATCCGCTCCTTCCCGCGCGACGTCGACAAGCAGAACGTCACCCTGTGGTTGCTGCGCAGCGCCCGGCATGACGATGAGGTTTGTGGCGGCGGGATCGGCACGCAGGCTGCCGACAACGGTCGGTGTCAAGTCGCTTGGCATAATGACTCGCAGATGCATCACGCGATCAGTCTGGCCCAAAACTCCGTTCGAGAAGCCTCGTAACGCGTTCACTCTCGCGAAACCGCTGAAGGTGGCGGTCGCCTCAGGCCCGGCGGCGCGCACCGCGGCGCGCACACTGGATGCGTTAGCCGACGATGACTCGACCGACGACGCCCGCGGCGGCGAGCAAGCCGAAGACGACGAGAACCGCCACTGCAGCGCAGGCGCTCGCCGGCCATAACAGCCGGGCTCTGCCGTCAAGATGCAGGCACGCCAGAACCGCGAACAGGATGCCCTCGATCAGAAACCACGGTTCGTTGAAAAAGATGTCCTGCAGTGCGGCGGCCCGGGGGTCGAGCACGAGCACGCTGGAGTTCGCTTGCACCGTGAGAAAGCCGGCAAGGCCGAGAGACTGCTGCACGATGTCGATGATCGCGTGCATGACGCAGCCAACGGCAATGATCCAGCATGCGACCATCAACAGGCGCCGCAGCATCCGATGCCGCCACAACGGGAGCGTAGCGACCGGCAGAGCCGCCGCGAGCAGCAGCGCGACCGCAGCGAGGGCGTTGATCAGCCGGAATGTCGTCGGATCGGTGATCGTGCCTGGGAGCCATACGGTGCCGCCGAACGCATAGTAGAGGCGATACACCGCATACCAAAGCCCCCAGATCGCAGCGACCACCGCCACCCAAGTCGCGGCCCGTTTCGATGCGACAACGGGCGTTTGGCTCTCAGTCACCCGATCCAGCCTACGACGGGGCGCCGGAGCGGCAACATTCTCAGCCAGAGGTGAACTCGCGGCGCGGAACGAAGAAGTCCCGAACGGGCAGGAGCAGCCCAATCAACGACAGCGCGATGAAGGCAACCTGATGGATGTGGTCTGCGCCGGGTGGCAGTTGCCAAACCAGATGTGCCGCCCAGAACACCGGGTAGAACCAGAGCGCACACCAGGCCCACCGTTCAACGCGCCGATACGGCACAAGCACGAGCAAGCCGCCGAAAAGGCCGAGCCCGATCGAGGCGAGACCATCAGCCTGATACAGCCCTGCGTCAGCACCCATCGGAACGAAGGCGACCACCACGCCGAAGATGAGGATGCCGGCACTGACGATGGCGAGGCAGATCCAGGCGACCGTCAGC
>DATMTC010000326.1:0-14028 GCA_035565115.1 Microbacteriaceae bacterium
AACCGTGACGCAGGTGCCCGACACGGCGGTGATGCCCCGGCTGAGGAACAGACCGCTCGGATCTGCGACTTCCGCGATGCCGTCGCCGGTCATCTCGAAGCATCCGACCTCATCCGTGGGTCCGTAACGGTTCTTCAACGCGCGCACGAAGCGCAGAGCAGTCTGGCGGTCGCCTTCGAACTGGCAGACGACATCCACCAGGTGTTCGAGCAGCCGTGGTCCGGCGATCGTGCCGTCTTTGGTCACGTGACCGACCAGCAGAACGGGCAGATTGCGCTCCTTGGCAACCCGGATGAGCGTTGCAGCGACCTCGCGCACCTGGCTTGGGCCGCCTGCGAGGCCCTCGACCGTGCTGCTTGAGACGGTCTGAACCGAGTCGACGATGACCAGTTGGGGGTCGACGGCGTCGATCTGGCTGACGATGGTGGCGAGATCGGTTTCGGCCGCGATGAGCAGGTTCTCGTGCAGCGCCCCGGTGCGGCTGGCGCGCAGATGCACCTGGTTGACGGATTCCTCTGCACTCACGTAGAGAACGCGCGACTTGGAGGCGGCCGCCTTCGATGCAACCTCGAGCAGCAGCGTCGACTTGCCCACGCCGGGTTCGCCGGAGAGCAGGATGGCGGCGCCAGACACGATGCCGCCGCCGAGCACGCGGTCGAACTCGTCGATTCCCGTCGGCCAGTGCGTGACGGCATCCGGTGTGACCTGCGTGATTGGCCGCGCTGCTCGCGCCGCGCTGATCTCGACGGGCTTCAGGCTGCGCAGGATGCCCGTCGGCTTTGCCGCCTCGACGACGGTGCCCCACTCCTGGCACTCGGCGCACCTGCCGACCCATTTGACGGTCGTCCATCCGCACTCCGTGCAGCGATAGCTCGCCTGTGCCTTTGCCACGCACGCCTCCCTCGTCGATTTCACTGTAGTGGTGGCCACGGACACTGCCCGACGGTGGTGGGCTCCGATGAATGCGTGCGCCCGTCGGTGCGCCGGAGCACACTGGATGCATGGCCAACTTTCAGTTCACGTTGTCGTCCGGACGCAGGCTCGGCGTAACCGCGCGGGGCAATCCACTAGCCAAGCATGTCGTCGTGCTGTGCCATCCTGCGCCCGGATCCGGCGTGTTCGATCCGGATCCGACGGTCAGCGCCGACCACGACGTGCACATCGTGGCGATCGACCGGCCGGGCTATGGCTCATCCGACCCGTTGCCAGCCGGCGAATGGCCCACCGTGAGCGGCGCAGCCCACGACATCGCGGAGTATCTGCACGCGGCGGAGGGCACGGCCGGCTCGCTGAACTTGTCTGAACTGGATGCCGTGAGCGCTGTTGGTTGGTCGGCAGGCGGTCGCGTTGCGCTTGCGCTCGCCGCGGCGCATCCGGCGCTCGTTCACAAGGCTGCGGTGATCGCCACTCCCGCGCCCAACGACGAGGTGGAGTGGACGCCCGCGGAGTTCGCCGAAATGAGCGAGAAGCTGGCTTCATTGCCAGCCGATGAGGCGATCGAGCAGCTCACCAAGGCGTTCACCGCTCAGATGGCCGACCAGATTCCGGCGCAGCACTCGGATGAGCCTGTGCCCCTCGATCAACTGGGCATTTCGGGCGCTGACGCTGGCGCACTGTCTCGTCCTGGCGTGCAGGACCGGCTCGAATTGATGATGCGCGACGCGTTTCGGCAGGGAACAATCGGGGTCGTCACCGACATCCTGAGCTATACGGCCAGGCCGTGGGGCTTCGATCTTGGCGACGTGCAGGCCGACACTCTGCTGGTCTATGGCGGCTCAGATGCGCTCGTCGACCGCGCCCACGCAGCCTGGTATCGGGCGCAGCTCTCGCACGCCGATGTGCAGATCGTGCCGGATGTCGGACACCTCGTTATTGTGCCCGCCTGGGCGAGCGTGCTCGAGCACCTGGAGGGGTAGGTGCGCGGGTGCGTGCGCTCCTCCTCCTGCACGGCGTGCGCTCCTGATGAGATTCGGTTAGGTGGTCGGCGTGTCGTGCCGCTTGCACGGCGTGTCGAACAGAATCACCTCAGGAGCGCACGCTCGTCGCGCCGATCCCCGCTGCGTCGACGGCGGCCGTGTCGGTGCTGCGCGCATCCGCTGCTGCCTTCGCGTGTTCTCGCTGGGCCGGGAACCGCTCGGCCAGTTGCGCCGCCAGCGTCGGCTGAAATGCGGATGCCCACACGCGGTATCCGCGATTGTTGGGGTGGAATCGGTCCGGCGCGAACTGGGTGAGGATTCCGATGATGCCCTGGCGTTGCATGGTCTCGTGCAACGGCACGACGGTCAGGTCATGCTCGGCGGCAACCCGGCGAAGGATGCTGTTGGCCACCGCGACCTTGCGCTCATTGTGCGGCAAGTAAAAGCACGGCAGGTCGGCGACGATCGCGGTCTGGGGGAGGGCGCTGAAGATCTTGCGGATGCCGCTTTCGAACTCGGCCGGATTCCATTTTGCGATGTTGTTGGCGCCGATCGCGACGGTGACGATATCCGGCTTCAGCTTGAGGAATCGGGGCAGTTGGTCGGCGACGGCCAGTGCGACGGTTGCGCCAGAGATGCTGAGGTTTCGCACGCGAACGCTACGCCCGGTGATCCGCTGGATGTCGTTGGCCAGAATCCCGACGTAGCTGTGGTCAGGTGCGCTTGCGCCGATCCCCTGTGCGGCGCTGTCGCCAATCGCGACGTACAGCAGTTCGCCTGGCAGCTTGGCGCGATCGCGCCAGAATTTGGAGTTCACGGGCAGCGTCTCGTTCAGGACGGCGGCGCCGGCGGTCATGTCTTTGCGCAGGCGCCTGACGAGCACCGCGCCGACGGCGGCCGCGGCGAATACGCCGGCGCATCCGATCGCGATCTTGTTGATGCTCACACCCAAACGCTACGCCACCGCGCGCTTCGCGCTGGTTTCGAGGCCCCGTGCAGAATTCGCGCGGTCGCGCTGCTTCGCGTACGATATTCCCCGGTACCGTGTCCGAGCGGCCGAAGGTGCAACTCTCGAAAAGTTGTGTGGGTGAAAGCCCACCGTGGGTTCAAATCCCACCGGTACCGCTCCACGTGCAAGCCCCTGCGATCCCAGTGTTGACAAGGGACGCGGGGGTTTTCACTTTCGCCGACACGGTCGCCTTGCCCACAATTTGCCACACTCGAACGGCGGACCGCTGGCCGAGCAGCGATCCTGGGTACCGGATAGGCTGACTTCCTGGATGTGGCTCACTACTCGATCGTCAAAAGCCCGGGGTACGTATCTCAACGGCGATCCGCGCGAAGCCTCAGACTGGCGAAGAGTATCGGACCTAGGACCAGGCCGGAAACAGCCGCAGTCAAGGAGACCAAGGTAGCCCCGACGGCCGCAGAGGCCCACGCATTGAAGAAGATCCCCCAGAGCGCTGCGTTGTAGGGCGCATAGCCTTCGGCTTGCGGACGCGGCGCGCGCGATCCCCACCAAGCCATCGGGATCGTCCAGGCGAACGCCTGCATGACGACCAGGAGCCAGATGCCTACGGGCCCTCGCGACTCGTGAAGATATTGGAAGGCTCCCACCGCGAGCAGCACTGCGGCGGCGATAGCGGCGATAAGGGTGTTTGTCCGCCGCTTCGCCAGAAGGCGCTTCGACAGCCGCCGGGACCGGGTTTCGATCGTGGGGTTCTCGGCCGCTGTCCGGCGGCGGCGCACGATCACGTAACGCAGGTGGATACCGAGCATCCATCCGGCGACGCTCGCCACGGTGCCTGCGTAGAAGGCTGCTGGCCACTGCGGACCGAATGCGAGCAGGCTTGCGAACAAGCTGATGACGACTCCGAGCGATGCGAAGAGCGGCGGAATAGCCGCAAAGAGGGCAGCACCCCAGATCACGGCAATGGCCGCGCCGACGAGTGCCTCGGCTAGATCGGCGGGGCCGGTGCCCCTGCCCGCGAATACGCCGTACATGAGGCCAGACGCCACGGCAAAGATAGCGATATACCAGCCGAATACTGGCACGCGCCTGCCAGGCCAGTTCCTCGCGGCCGTCCAAGCCGCGCGTTGCCGACGGTGCCTGTCAGCGGCCCGCTTCTTCGCCTTGCGGGTCGCATCCGCCGCGCTGGTATCCGTTTCCCCCATCGCCGCGTCCCCCGTCAATCTGCTCGTGAAGTGTCGGCCGGCTACCCCGCTCCGCGAAGGCGATTGAGAAGCGCCTACGTAGAATTCTATGCGGCCGGGTAGTCCGCCCCGAAATGTCGGCCTTCAGCGGCGCTCTCTCAGGCGACCGGGGTCGGTTCCGCCCAGCTGGACTGATGCCTCCAAGGGTGGAAGACGTTCGGGGATGGCGGCGCCGCGCTACTGACGATCCAAGCGAGATGGATGACACACTCAATGACCTAATTACCGAGTTCGTCGACGCGACAAGCAATGACCCGTCCGAGTGCCGCCGCGATTGGGACGCGTGGAACATCAGCGCGACGGAAAACATCCGCACTAACCGCGTCGCCGATCAGCCGACCCGAAGAGTTGCGGCGAGTTCGCGGCGCGACGTCACGGTCGTGACCCCGGCGTGCCCGAGTGAGGGGGCCCGAGCCCGTCGACCCAAGCTTTGAGTTCGTTGCGCGTGAGGAGGTCGTCGCGGATAGCAGCTTTCTCCACGATGTACCGCGTCATCACTGCGTCGGCGTACCCGGCGGCGATCACCCCGTCCGGGGTCTTGGCTGTGAGGGTCGCGTCATAGACCCTGCTGAAGGCGTGTTGACCGCTTGCTTCACCCCGTGGGACTGCTGTCACCGCTTCCATCTGGCTACTCCACCTCCGGTCGGCCTGTTGCTCTGCACCGACAAGAACGACCGGGTCGTGCGGTACGCCTTGGCGGGCAGCAACCATCCGATCGCGATTGCAAGCTACGACCTTCTACCGCCGGCAGAGCACGAGAGGCGGCTCAGCCCTGACTAGCGTTTGGATCGATCGGGATCGCGCTTCGTGCAGGGCGAGCGAGACCGCATCGAGGTCGTCGTCGAACGGATCCGCGTACACTTCAAGCGAACGTCTGGCTAAGTGAGATCGGAATTGAAGATGCGCGAGTACAGGCCGGTTTGGAATCGCTGCTCGACTGACAGATCGATGCTGATCCTGTTGTAGTCACGGCCTTGCGTCTGGCGGCAAAATCGGATTGGCGTCGTCCGGAAATTGATCGGGAAATCCTGAGAGGACTGAAGCATGATCTCGGACGGACATCCGCCGGCGACGCTGTTCTAAGCTCGGTGGCCAACACTATTGCGGCTGCTTGGGGTCGCTCCAACGTGCAATGAGCTTCGCGCCTTCTTTCGACTATCATGAAAGCAGCTTTCATCTCGTGAGATCAACTGTGAGGGAGCGATATGACTGAAAGCACATACTCCATCACCCCGGATGACGAGGGTTTTCAGCCACCGGCATTCCTCGCGCCAGGCATCGCGGAGGCGCAGCATCCGCACGGTGTCGAACGGCATCTCGCGCTCACCTACGCGATGCCGGATGGCTACCGGCCGCTCCAACTCGACCTGTATGTGCCTACAGAGCGCACCGGGCACGTCCCGTGTGTCGTCTGGATTCACGGCGGCGCCTGGCTGTTCGGTTCCCGACTCGCTCCCCCTGAGTACTGGCCGGCCGCAGCGCTCTTCCAAGCTGCCATCGACGCAGGCCTGGCCGTGGCATCGATCGACTATCGTCATTCGCGCGAAGCGCCCTTTCCTGCCCAGGTGCACGATGCGAAGGCCGCGATCCGCTACCTTCGTCGATTCTGCGTCGAGCTCGGCCTCGACGCTGAGCGGTTCGGCGTGTGGGGCGAGTCCGCGGGCGGTCATCTTGCCGCGCTCGTCGCGCTGATCGACGACCCCGCGTTCGAGGGTACCGAAGGGGTGATCGGCGAGAGCAGCGCGGTGAGCGCGGTTGTTGACTTTTACGGTGTCGCGGATGCCGACACCATGCCCGACTTCAGCGCCTCGATGCCGCAGGAGTGGATCGACAACCTCGAAGCGAAGAGTGGGGGAGCATCCGCGGGGCCGATCGACGTTCTTCTAGCCGACTCACCGTACCCGCCAGGCGAGGCACGGCGTCTGGTATCACCCGTCCACCATGTGCGCGCCGATGCTCCACCGTTCCTGCTCGTTCACGGCGAGGCCGACGGCCTCGTGCCGTTGAGTCAGAGCGAACAGTTGCATGCTGCGCTGCAGGCGGCCGGCGCACAATCGGAGCTGGTGGGCGTGCCCGGCGCCGACCATGTGTTTCTCGGTACGGACCCACTGCCTCAAATCGCTCGCGGGGCCGCATTCCTGAAGTCCGAGCTCACGGCATGAGCACGACGATGCTCACCCTCCTCGGCACCGCCGGCGGACCAGGAGGTCACGTCGACCGGGCAGGCATTGCCAGTCTCGTGTCTGTCGGCGATCGGCGCTACCTCATTGATGCGGGTGAGGGGGTGAGCCGACAGCTCGCCCGCGCGGGCACGGAGGTTCGCGATATCGACGGTGTCTTCCTGACGCATCTGCACGATGATCACACTGCAGGACTCCCCGGAATCGTCACTTTCCGCCACACGATGCGCGGCGGTTCTCTGCCGTTGATCGGGCCACCCGGCGCCAGAGCCCTGCGCGACGGCATCCTCGCCTATCTCGATGTCAACTTCCGCATCCGCAGTGCGGAAGCAGCCATGCAGTCGCCGGAAGGTATCCTCGACGCGACCGAGGTCGAGCCGGGCATCATCTACTCCGACGATGATGTGCGAGTGACCGCAGTGGAGAACACCCATTACGCCCTCACCGAGTTCGACCGGCGCCACCGCTCCTACGCCCTTCGCTTCGATGCCCCGGACCGCTCGGTCGTCTTCACCGGCGACACGGGAGTGAGCGCGGCCGTCGAGCAGCTTGCTCGAGGTGTCGATATCCTCGTGGCGGAGATGGTGACGGATGCCGACACAGCCGCGGTCCCTCCATTTGTGCGGGCCCACATGGTCAAGGAGCATCTGTCGCCAATTCAGGTCGGTCAGCTCGCCGCGCAGGCCGAAGTGGGATGCGTGGTGCTCTCGCACTACACGCAGGCAACCGCCGACGACCTCGCGCAGATCCGCGGCGAGTTTTCTGGGGAGGTCATCCCTGGCGAAGACCTGATGCAGCTCTAGGCAGGGCAGCGCCCACGCGCCAGCACCAGTGACACCGCATGTGTCGAACGGCCGGGAGCGAGAACGACCGCTCCCGACGAGGTCACCAGATTCGCGGCTACGCCATGGGGCACGTCGACGGTGACGGATGCGGCATCCGCCGCGCGCTGCCACTCCACCGCGAGCGCGCCGTAGGGCGTGCCGACGTGGGCACGCACGCTGTCGACACCCGCGTCGAAGTCCGGCTCGATCACAACAGTGCGGTAGCCCGGCGAGGTGGAGCGGATGCCGGCAACCCGGCGATACAGCCAGTCGTCCACGGCCCCCGGCGCATAGTGGTTGAGCGACATGGGCCGGATCTCTCCGTCGGGCGACACCGCATCCCACGCCTCCCAGATGCTCGTTGCCCCCTGGTCGACCTCGTACAGCCAGGACGGCATCTCGGACTGCCAGAGCAGCGTGCGAGCGACCTCGGGGTAACCGTGATCGCAGAGCACGTCGAGCAGGTAAGGCGTGGAGAGAAAGCCGGTGTCGATTCGGTCGCCGCGGGCGTGCACGAGCTCGACGAGTCGGGCGGCTGTCCGCGGCCGGACTGCTTCTGGAACCATGTCGAAAGCCAGCGCCAGCGCGTAGACGCCTTGCAACCGCACCGGCAGGTCGCCGTTCGCATCGACATACTCAGCCGCGAACGCTGCCCGCACATCGGCTGCGCGATCAGCGAGGGCCGCTGCATCCGTCTCTCGGCCGAGAACCGCAGCTGACCGCGACCCAAGCGAGAGCGTGTTCGCCTGAAACATCGGTGCAACGTACTCGCTTGTCAGCGCCGGCGCCACACCCACCGCCTCGTGGACCGGCTTGCCCTCCATCGTGCTCGGGGCCAGCCAGTCGCCGAAGTGCGTGCCGGTGTTGTATAGCAGTGCCTGGGCATGCCGCTGATCGGGCGTGAGGTCGACTTCGGCGAGCGCATCGGGCAGTTCGGCGGCGGCGGTCTCATGCTGATATTCGATCCACCGCACCAGTGCGTCGTAGTTCTCTTCGAGGACTCGGCGGTCGCCATACCGCTGGTACAACGCCCACGGCACGGTCGCGATTGCGTCGCTCCAGCCGGCCGCGGTGACGATCGAGCCGATGCCCTGCGCGGCCGCCGCAGCCTCGGCATCAAAGGGTGAGCGCGGCGAGAAGATCGGGATGCGACCGTCGGAAAGTTGGTCGGCCCGCAGGTTGTCGAGCCACCGTGAGAGGAAGGGCACGACCTGCGCGTTGTTCGTCGCGGCGCCGACGAAAGCCTGGATGTCGCCGGTCCATCCTGCCCGCTCGCGCTGCGGGCAGTCTGTCGGCACGGAGAGGAAATTGCCACGCTGACTCCAGACGACGTTCTGATGCAAGCGGTTCAGACGGGCATCGGATGTCGCGAGTGAACCGGTCTGCTCAAGGTCACTCGCGATCACCACCGCAACGATGTCGCCGCCGGTGAGCGCGCCCCTGAGCCCCGTGACCCTCACATACCGGAATCCGTGGAAGGTGAACTCCGGCTCCCACTCGTCGTCGCCACCGGCCGAGTAGAAGACGTCTGTCTGCTCCTTGTTGATGCCGACGATGTTGTCGAACCACGTGCCATCTGCGGCGAGAATCTCGGTGTGCTCGATAACGATTCGCTGACCAGGCACGGTGTCACGTACGCGGAGCCGGGTGCGGCCGGCAATCACCTGGCCGAAATCGACAACTGTACCCTCGGGCGTTTCGACGACCTCAACTGCGGGCAGCTCGAGCACCCGACGGATCGGCTCTCCCGTGAACGGTCGGAGCAGTTCGTGATCGCGGCCGACCTCGGTGGCCGGCATCCAACCAGCGTCGTCGAAGCCCGCGCGGTCCCACCCGTTCGGCACGGCACGGCGGTCGAACTGCTCGCCGACGAAAAGATCGGCGTAGGCCCATGGGCCGACTGCGGTGCGCACCTCGGAGCCGGATGCCACGACCTCGGCCGTGCCGTCGGCGTACTCCAGATGCAGCTGCCAGATCGCGCTGAGCCGAGTTCCGAACTGGGCACTGGATCCCGTCAGGCCCAGCCTTCCAGACCACCAGCCGTCTGCGAGTGCGAATCCGAGTACGTTCTCGCCCGCACCAAGCGCGCTGGTGATGTCGTAGCTCTGCACCGAGATGCGGTGCTCATAGGCGTCGGACCCGGGCGCTAGCACCTGGTCGTCGGCGCGCAGTCCGTTCACGAAGGCCGAGTAGATGCCGCGCGCCGTGGCGAAAAGTCGTGCGCGCGAGAGTCCGTCGCGCACCGCGAACGACTGACGCAGCAGTTGCGGCGGCCGCAGCCGCTCATCGGGAGGCGTGTCAGGTCCGAGACCGCGGATCCAATCGAGAATGCTCCACCGCTCGACGACGGCGTCCTGCTGCTCGGGCTCCACCCACGCGGCGGACCAGTCCTCGGCATCAAATAGTGCGGTCTCGAAGCTGGATTCTGTCCATGGCGTCCAGTCGTCGGCACTGCGACTGCGCACTCGCCATGCGTATGCCGTGTTGGATGCGAGCCGTTCCCCTGTATAGCCGATGAGCGACGTTTCGATGTTCTCCACCGCACCGCTCGTCCACACGGGATGACCGCTGGTGGTCGCCACCTCGAGTTCGTATGCCTCCTGTTCGAGGTCGACGATCCACGAGAATCTTGGGTGGCGAGTTCCGATCCCGATCGGCGCGTTCAGGTACTCGACGCGAAGGTTTCGGGGGCAGATCATGAGCGGCTTTCGTGGAGATGCAGCTTGGCGAGAAGGTCTCCCCACAGCAGCCGCGCGTCGATCTTGGTGACCAGTCGGCGAGCGGGATCCGACCCTGCTTTGGGAAGACGGAAGGTCGGATCAAGCGCAACGACAGCGGCGAGCGCACTGTCGCCCAGCGTGAGCACGCCGTGCAGAGTCACGAAAGGGGGAAGATCGAGAAGACGTTCCGCAAGCCAGGCGCCCACGGAAGACGCTGTCGCGAGGTCGTGCGACACTTCGGCAACCGACACCTGCAATCGCTCGTAGGTTTCGACAGGAACCTGCACGATCGGCATGGCCGATGCGAGCACGGTTGCGGCGGCTGCGGCATCCGTATCGCGGTTGTATTCGGGTGCGTCGTTCAGCGCGCCGCCGATCCATACGAGAATGGCGCGCTCGCAGATGCTCGGCTCGAGCGTGATCGCCTCCGCGATGTTCGTCAGTGGACCACCACACAGGATCGCCAGTGGTAAGTCACTGGCCGTTGCGCTGGTGGTGGCGGCCGTGCAGGTGGTGACGATCGCGCGAGCGGCAGGCGAAGGTTCTGCACCGCCGACGAAGCTCTCTGGACCGGCGACGACCGTGAGTTCGGCCGCGCCTATGACTTCGAGGAGCGCGTGCGCGTTCTGTGCGGCGACCGTTGCCGAGGCTGACCCGTCGATGCCGGCCAGTGTCGCGAGAGAAGGGTCGACGGGCGTGCAGGTGATGAGCTCGACACTCACGTCGTCGGTCAGCAGAACGTGCGCGAGCGCCAACAACCCGTCCGGGTCACCGGCGAAGTCGTTGTCGATGATGACCCGCCAGCGAAGCTCTACCATGGTGCCTCCTCAGAATCTTCGACGCGTCTACTTGTCTTGCCGACCGGGTGAATCCGGCTCAGATACCGGCGGTGAATCTCGTGATCAGCGTGCCGATGCCCTCGATCTCGCTCACGAGCGTGTCGTCAGCACCGATGAAGCGCTGGGGGGTGCGGCGGTTGCCGATTCCCGATGGCGTACCTGAGAAGATGATGTCTCCCGGCAGCAGTGGGCACACGGCCGACAGGCGCACGAGAAGCTCCGGAACGTCGTAGAGCATCATCGACGTGCGAGAGGACTGCATCCCCTCGCCCGACAGGCTGCACGAGATTGCGAGATCGTCGCGGTCGGCGAACTCGTCGGGCGTCACAAGCCACGGACCGGTTGGGCCGAACCCGGGAAACGACTTGCCGAGGCTGAACTGCGGCGCAGACCCCTGCATCTGCGTGATGCGCTCGGAGAGGTCCTGCCCGATGGTGAGCCCCGCGACGTGCTCCCACGCACTTTTACGATCTACCTTGCGGGCTGCGCGGCCGATCACGACCACGAGCTCGACCTCCCAATCGACGTTTCCCGCTGGCAGTTCGACAATCGTGTCGCCTCCGACGATGGACGACGGAAACTTCGTAAACGTCACAGGCATCGAATCCGGCGGGTAGCCGGCCTCAGCCGCGTGCTCGGCATAGTTCAGGCCGATCGCGAAGACCTGACGCGGCCGCGGAACGGGGGCGCCGAGCCGCTCGACGTCGATGGCGGCGGATGCCGCGGCATCCGCTGTGTCGTCCCATTGCTCGATCGTCGATGCCCATTCGGCGAATGCCGTCCAGTTCTCGAACAACGACTGGGGATCGGGCCCGAAACGGCCATCGGATGCCGCGGCGACATCGATCGCGCCGCCCTCGGTGATGAGGACGGCGCGACCGTCGAGATTCGCGATCTTCACGCGAGTGCCTACCAGTCCACTCGCTGGGGAGCGGGCTCGCCGTAGCGCTCTTCCCAGCTGATGACCTTGTTGCGCAGCGTGCCGATGCCGGTGATCTCGGCCTCGATCTCGTCGCCGGGCTTGAGGTAGAAGTCGAACGGGTTCGGCTGCACGGCGGCGACGCCCGAGATCGTGCCGGTCGTGATGATGTCACCGGCGGTGTACGTCTGCGGGGAGTGATAAGCGACTAGGTGCGGGAACTTGATGCGGGTCTGGTTGGTGTTGCCCTGCTGGCGCACCTCACCATTGACGCGCAGCTGCATCGGCAGTTCGTGCATATCGGGCACCTCGTCACGGGTGACGATCCATGGGCCAATCGGGCAGAACGTGTCGATCGCCTTCGAGAACGAGAAGACGCCGGACTCCATCTCCTTGCGCTGGATGTCGCGCGCCGTGATGTCGTTGAACACAGTGAACCCCGCTATGTATTCGTCGGCCTCGTCGGCGTCGAAGAATTTGCCGGACTTGCCGATGATGATTCCGAGCTCCAGCTCGTAGTCCATCTCTTTGGTGAGGTGTTCCGGGTAGACGATGTCGTCGTCCGGGCCGATGATCGCGTCGACGTTCTGGAAGAAGACGATGCCCTTGTGCACGGGGTGCGACCAGTCGACAGCGGCGAGCTCCTTGTGGTGGTCGGCGAAGTTGCCGGCGGTGTGGAAAAACTTCTTGGGGCGGATGGGCGCCTCCAGCTTCACGTCGCTGTATGCGAGGCGCTCGCCGGTCTCACGCACGTCGCCGCCACGAGCGAAGTACTCGCGGGTCGAGGGCACGTCAAGTTCGAGCACGACGCCGTCGTCGAGTTCGAGGCGGCCGACGCGGCCGCCGTCGAAAGTGATGAGCTTCATGGGATGTGTCTCCTTGTGATCTTCGTGTGGAGGTCCGCGCCTACGCGCCGACCATGGTGTTGCCACCGTTCGCGACGATGTAGCCGCCGGTCAGGTGGGCGGATTCCTCGGTCGCAAGCCACAGGCACGTGCCGGCGACGTCCGCTGGGGTGGCGATCACGCCCATCGGCGTCTGGGCTAGCACCTGCTCCCGGCGCCCCTCTTTCCAGTCCTGGCGGCTCTTGAGCCGTTGGGTCTCCATGAACCCAGGGGCGAACGTGTTCACCCGCACCGCTGGCGCCAGCGCCCTCGCGTATGACTTGGTCACGCCAAGAATGCCGTACTTCGCCGCCGCATACTGCGGTGCCCTCGGCGACCCGTTCACGACGACGGTCGATCCCACATTGACGATGACCCCATGCCCCGCGGCATGCATGCGTCCGCCGAACTCGTGCGTCATGAGCAGAGTACCCTTCAGGTCGACATCGATGACGTCGTCCAGCGACTGTTGCGTCAGTTCACGCCACGACTGCTGGTCGCTCGACATGTCGCCGACGTTATTGATGAGCACGTCGAGCACGCCGAACGCTGCGAACACCTCGTCCGCCATCGCCTTGATGGCGTCCCAGGTGCCGATGTTGGCCTGCACGATGATGCCGTCGCTGCCGGCGTCGCGCACGCGTTCGAGAGTGCGCTCGGCTCCGGCCTTCGAACTGTTGTAGTGGACGGCGACTGTAGCGCCCTCTTGTGCAGCGCGCACCGCGATCTCGGCTCCGAACCCGGTGCCGGCTCCGGTGACGAGCACCGTCTTGCCCTCGAAGCGGGGGAAGATCCGCGGGGTGGAATCAGTCATTTCTGTCTCCGTTTTCTCTCTCAGTTCTAAACCAGCGTGCGTCCGCCGTCGATGTACATGACGTGCCCTGTGATGAACCCCGCGTGCCGCGACGACAGAAACAGGGCCGGACCTGTGACCTCCTCGGGAGTGCCAAGACGGCCGGCAGGCACTAAGCCCTCAAGACTCTCACGCTTGCCTGGCTTGGTCAGCTCGCCCGCGGTCAGCGGGGTCTCGATGTAGCCGGGCGCCAATGCGTTGACCGTGACGCCTGCTGTGGCCCACTCGCGTGCCATCACCCGCAGCAGTTGGTTGACGCCGCCCTTGGATGCCGCGTATGGACCGTGCGAGTGATGGGCGAGCAGTCCCGAGACGCTCGACAGCGCCAGGATGCGCCCCGAGCCCTGGTTGACCATGTGGCGTCCGGCGGCCTGGGCAAGCGCGAACAGTGTCGATAGGTTGACCTGGATGATGAGGTCCCACTCGTCCTCGGTGAACTCGAGAATCGGGCGACGGTCGTTGATGCCGACGGCGTGCAGGAGCACGTCCAGGCCGCCGAGCCGCCTTACTGCCTCTGCGACCACTCGGGCCCCCGAACCGTGCTCAGTGAGATCCGCCTGGATCAGTTCGACAGATGCGCCGGCGGCCGTGAACTTGGCGTCGATCGTGTCGAGCACGCGTGGGTCCCGGTCGATGACACCGACGGATGACCCAGCCGCGGCGTACGCGAGCGCGCAGG
>DATMTC010000327.1:0-4535 GCA_035565115.1 Microbacteriaceae bacterium
AGAAGCGCGGCGTGTATGTGACGGCGTTCAGCTATCCGGTCGTGCCGCGTGATGCGGCGCGCATCAGGGTGCAGCTGTCTGCGGCGCACACGGACGACGAGATTCATCGCTGCGTTGACGCGTTCGTCGCCTCCCGCGCCGTCTCGGTGGTCGAGTAGCTGCTCGCGCAGCGAGCCGCGTATCGAGACCTCGCAACTCGGTCTGTGGTTCCGAACCATGGGCGGGTCGCGGGGTCTCGATACGCTCGCTGGCGCTCGCTACTCGACCACCGGATTCGGCGCGCCCCGGTGGTCGAGTAGCTGCTCGCGCAGCGAGCCGCATATCGAGACCCCCGCAACCGATCTGCGGTTCCGAACCATGGGCGGGTCGCGAGGTCTCGATACGCTCGCTGGCGCTCGCTACTCGACCACCGGATTCGGCGCCTCGGTGGTCGAGTAGCTGCTCGCGCAGCGAGCCGCGTATCGAGACCCCGCAACCTGCACGCTCGCCCTTCGACAAGCTCAGGGACAGGCGCTCGCTACTCGACCACCGGATTGGGCTCGACCAGCGATCAGCGCGTGAAGATCGGCACCACAAACCAGATGATGACCACCACCGCGACAACGGCGATCGAGACCCAACTCGCCCTGGTGCGCAGCCGCCGACCCTGCGGCGCGATCAGGTTTCTGGATGCGTCCGGTCCCGCAAGCGACGCCGCCTGCGCATGCGGAACCCGCTCGTCGCTGTAATTGTCGGATTGACTCAGAGTCTTGGCGCCGACGGTGTCGACGATCTGGAACATCCGACCAATCTGCGCAGGGTCGGTGGTGTCGATCGGTGTCGCCGAGTAGACGAACAGCCAGTCATCGACGATCTCAACGTCGAACGCGCCAGCGTTGTCGATCAGAAGCGCCATCAGGTCGGGCGTGAAAACATAGAGCGCATCGCGCTCATACTCGCGGGGGCAATACAGCGTGAAGTATTTGTCGAAGTCGCCCTCGAGCGACAGCACCTGGTCGCGCGAGAACGTCTTCGGCAGATTCGTGCTGCCGAACAGGCCGTTGTTGGCCTTCGAGTCGAGCACCATCTGCGGAAGCCGGCGATCGAGCTGCATCGCAAGGTAACCCCAGGTGTGCGTCGTGCGGTTCTTGCCAGACCCCGTGGTGTACCGATAACTGCCGATGTCGAGAAAGCGCCCGCTCGTCGACTGGATGCGGTCGTAGCTCGCGCGCGAACTGCCGATGCCGAAGATCGAACCCGCGTAGTGCGGATCGGCTGATACGGGAAAAGCCGCGAGCCCGTTTGCGCGCGCGAACTGGTCAAGGCGATAGTGCCGCATCCACGCCTTGTTGTTGCTGCGGAGCATTGCAAGTACGACGAGGCACCCGATGCCGACGAAGACAATCGTGACGATCACGGTCGACAGCACTATCCCAGCGCCGCCTAACACGCCAAGTGCCCCGAGCAATGCCTGGGTGAGGATCCGACCGATTCCGAACCCGCCGACGAAGACGAAAATGACGATCGCGAACCCGCCGACAACCCAGTCGATGATCGACGCCGCAGTCAACTGTGCCCACGCTTGGCCCGTCGACCTCGCCCAGCGCTTGAATGCCGTCACCTGCGCGGTCGTGACTGGCGCGGTCAGCGGCCGGTAGTCCAGATGATCATAAGTAGGCATCGGGCACCAGACTATTGGTCCCGGCCTGGATGTGCGCTCACGCATGTGGAAATCTTGAGACATGGTCAATGGCTATTCGGCGCAGCAGATTCGTGATGCTGAAGCACCGCATCTCGCCGCGGGTGAGCCACTCATGCAGCGTGCCGCCGCGGCACTGGCCGACGTGATCGTCACGCTGTTGCCGGCCGACGCGACCGCGCGCATCCTGGTTCTCGCAGGATCTGGCAATAACGGCGGCGACGCTCTGTTTGCCGCGGCCGTGCTGGCAGAACGCGGATGCGACGTCAACATCGTGCCGGTCGGCTCGCGCATTCACGAAGCCGGTTTGGCCGCCGCGCTGGCCGCCGGTGCGCACGACGAAGCTGATGTGGATGCGGCAGGCCTTTTCGCGCTCGCGGAGTCATCCGCCGTGGTCGTCGACGCGATTCTTGGCACAGGCTCTGGCACAGGGTCCAGCGCCAGCCATGCGCTCCGCGGTCGCGCTCGCGACGTGGCATCCGCAATTCTGCCTGTTGTCACTGCCGATGGCGGGCCCGTCGTTGTGGCAGTCGACATCCCAAGCGGCATTGACCCAGACAGCGGAAGTGTGCCAGACCCGATCGTTCTGCCTGCCGACGTCACCGTGACATTCGGGGCATACAAGGCGGGGCTGCTCGTCGAGCCTGCTGCGTCGCTGGCCGGCGACATCCGGCTGGTCGACATCGGACTCGGTGCCGAACTGGCGAGAATGCAGCCGGTGGTGCAGTCAGACTGACCACCCCCGAATAGGGCTAGAGTGCAAAGTGCGCAGTAGGGAGCGCGTTGGAGGCACCGGCCAGTGAGTGATGCCATTCGCCCGTTGAGTATGACTGTGTGGACGGACGGCCAGTCGAGCCGCGACCCCCGCGCACGAGCGGTCGCGGCATTGATTGAGCTTCAGGGTGTCGTCGAATGCGCTGCGGCGCTGGTCACCTTTCGCCGGCATGCGATGGGTGCAGATCGAGTGCTCTACAACTACCGGATGACCGAGGAGCACGTACGCCACGGCCTGGACTACTTCATTCCGCACAGTCCGGATTTTCGTCAGGTGGTTGCCGCACCACATGAGCTGTTGGATTGGTCGCGGATCCCCTCGTTTAGCGAGACGGCGACGGCGAGGGATTTCTTGCTGTCGGCCGGCTACCAACAGGGCGTTTCGTTCCTGTTGTTGTCGCAGCAGCGTGCGGTGGGAACGCTTCATCTGAACGTTCGGTACACGGCCGTGTTCGACGACGCGGAGCTGCAGGCGCTCGACCGCGCCCGCAGTGCGATCCAGCGCGAGGTCGGTGCATTCGTTCGGGCTGGCGATCTTGGGCTGACCCCACGGGAACTGGACGTGTTAAATCTGGTGTCGCGGGGTGCCACGAATGGACAAATCAGTGATTCATTGCATCTGTCGCGCTCGACCGTCGGCACCCATGTCGAGCACATTCTGCACAAGCTCCGCGCATCGAACCGGGTCCAGGCCGTGCGCACAGCGCTCGCTCTCGAGTTGGTGGACGAGGAAGAACCGCAGATATCGGTCACCTGACCGATAGCAGTCCACCGTCGCATCCATTTGACTGGATTTGGGGAGCTATCAGGAAGGGGCCGGGTGGACGACGGGCACCAGCTGGAGGCCGCGCTGGGCTCCAGCAACTGGGACCAGGTCAACGCGCTCCTGAACGAAGGCTTCTTCCGATACATCTTCACCGCGCCTGACCTGCTGCAGCGAGTGTTCGAAAGCGCCCCGCTCGAGTGGTTCGACAGGCATCCACGCCAGGTGATGTCACGCGCGATCCTGGCCGCAACGCGCCAGCCCGTCATGCTGATCGACCCAGAAGCACAGACAAAGTTTTGTCAGTGGGTGCAGTCGCAGGATGCCCCGTCGACGCGGGATGTGCTCGGCGTGCAGCAGGCGGGCATGCGTGCGTTACTGGCAGCGGCGCGGTATCGGGATGCCGCGCGCGCTGCCGATGATGCGCTCGACCTGATCAACCGGGCGCCGGATACCCACGGGTTTCATGATGTGATCCCGTCGGTACTGATCCGGTGCGGCACCGCGAAGCTGCTTGCTGCCGATCTGGACGCCGCGGTGATGTTCTTCTCAGAAGCCGTGCGCTGGGCATCCGCTCGATACGAGCACCCCATTGCGCGGTATGCGCGGGAACACTTGGCACTGGCGTATGCGCTTACCGAGCGGTATCGGCAGGCCGACGACCTTCTGCGTGATGGGCCGGATACGTTGTTCGACCCAGGCACCGCGCACTATCATTTTCAGTCCGCTGGGATTCTCGCACGGTTGCTCGTTGCTCTGAGTGGTCCGCACGTCGCTGAACCCATGCCGCTGCTTGCGTCGTTGGACAAACCGCTTCTGTCTGGTGACTGGTGGTGGGTCGCGGTGCATGTTCGAGCTGTCGCCGCGCTGTCGGCCGGAGATCGCTGGGCGATGATCCATGAGATCGACCACCACTTGCTCACCCAGCGAGCGCGTGCCATGCCGGAAACGATCGCAGGCACGATGTTGCGCGCAGACCTTGCCGGTCTCTATCAGGCCGTTGGGGACTTGCGCGCGGCAGACCACGTCATCCGCACGCGCGGCTTGCGGCATGGCCAGCCGAGCATGGTGGTCGCCGCGGCGCGACAAGAACTGCTTCGAGGACAACCCAAGCGCGCCTTAGCTGTATTGCGCGCCGATGAGGCTAACGGGTCGGCGAATGTCCCGGCGCGGCGCCAGCCAACTGGAGCCGTGCTGTACGCGGCTGCCGAACACGGTGTGACCGGATCAGTCAGCGAGACCACTCTGGCTGCTGCAGCCACAGCGATGAATCATCGGCGCGCATACGGCGGGCTCGTGCAGGCCCCGCCAGCGCTGCGG
>DATMTC010000328.1:0-7250 GCA_035565115.1 Microbacteriaceae bacterium
GATCACCGCTGTCGGTCCGGCAAAGTTCTCAAGGCACCCTCGATTTCCGCACGAGCACGGCGGTCCGTCGACGTCCAGCGACACATGACCGATCTCGATCCCGTTTCCCGAGCTTCCGCGATACGGCTCTCCTTCGACCACGACCCCACCACCGATACCGCTGGCCATATAGATCGCCGCGTAGGTGCTTGCCGGATGCACGCCGCCGATCCAGAATTCACCAAGTGCCGCCGCCGTTGCGTCGTTATCGAGGATGACGGGTAGCTCGACAAGCGTTTCAAGGTCGTCAACTATCGGGTAGTTCTGCCACTGTTCGGTCGGCGCTCCGATCAGCAGCATGCCCCGCTCGGTGTCTTGCGGGCCGTGCGTGACGAATCCGACCCCGAGCACGGCCGTGCGGTCTATCCCGGTTGTCATCAGCAACGACTCGACGTGGTCGGCGACCATCACGAGTGTGTCGTGAGGTGAACGCACGCCAGATCCACCCATCGAGGTGCGGGCAATCAGGTGGCCGGCAAGGTCAACGACGACGATGACGGCGCTGCCGCGATCGAGCTGAACGCCGACCGTGTATCGAGCGCTCGCGTTCAGCTCGAGCAGCGTGCGGGGTTTGCCCCCTGTCGACTCTGTGCGGCCGGCCTCGATGACCAGGCCGTCTGCGATGAGTTCGCGCACCACATTCGAAATCGTCCCTCCGGTCAATCCGGATGCTGTGACGAGCTCCACGCGACTGATGCTGCGCGCGGAGCGGATCAGGTCGAGAACGATTCCGCGCGTGCGCGGCCGACTCAGACCGGTCGAAGTGGTGGGCATTGATCATCCGATGCTCGATTGGTTTCACGCAGAGCCTATCGATGAATGGCTGCCGCAAATAGAAACTTGACTAACTTAATTTACTCCGATAAGAATGTTCGGAGTCGGGTGCACCATGCCCGTGCATCACACCAACTGAGTCGGCCGGCGATGTGGCTGACGTGAGGAAGGATCAAAGATGTTCCTAAGTAGCAGCAGAGCTCGTCGGAGGGCTCTCGTGCTTGTGACAGCGGTTGCGGCCCTGGCGCTAGCCGGATGCTCGTCTTCGAACGGCGACGCATCATCCGGCAAAGCGACATCCGCAAACACCCTCGTGGCATACACCGGGCAAGCTGGTGACTACCAAGCCAACTTCAATCCATATTCGCCATCCCAAATCGGCGGCATCGGAACGATCTACGAGTCGCTGTTCTTCGTGACCAACGTGAACACGAAGGCGTATGTGCCGCTCCTGGCCACGAAGTACTCCTGGAATGCCGACGGCACGAAGCTTTCGCTGACCACGCGCGACGGCGTCAAATGGTCAGACGGCAAGCCGTTCAGCGCGAATGACGTAGCGTTCACCCTCAACATGCTCAAGAAGACGCCGTCGATCAACACCAGCGGATTCAACGGAGACGTGACGGTCACAGACGACACGCATCTGACCATCACGTTCCCGGCGCCGGCGTTCGTGAGCGGGCCGACACTTCTCGGCAAGACGCCGATCGTTCCTGAGCACATCTGGAAGAGCATCGATCCGACCAAGGATGTCATGGCGAAGCCGGTTGGCACCGGCCCGTACACCATGACGAACTTCAAACCGCAGGCGTTCACGCTGACCGCCAATCCTGACTATTGGGGTGGCGAGCCCAAGGTGAAGGCCGTTCGGTATCTGTCGCTGTCAGGCAACCAGGCCGGTGCGGATGCGCTGGCTGCAGGCAGCATCGACTGGCAGACCGGCCCTGTGCCAGACATTGCGAAGGTGTCGACGACGTACCCCGGATACAAGGCAATCACCATCCCGATGAACCAGATGGCGCTGCTCACCTGCTCAAATGCAAGCCTCGGCTGCACGGGACCGCAAACCGACCCTGTGGTTCGCAAGGCCATCTACTACGCCATGGACCGCAAGCAGATGAACTCGCTCGCCTTCCAGAACACGGCTAGCGATGTCTCACCGACCTTCGCCCTGCTCGGAACGCAGAAGTCCCTGATCTCGAGCGACATCGCCGAGCCTGTTGCCCCGGACACGGCCCAGACGAGCAAAGCCGACTCGCTGCTCGAGTCCGACGGTTGGACAAAAGGCTCTGACGGGATCTACGCCAAAGACGGCCAGCCGCTCTCGCTCACAGTGCAGGTCGTGACGGGCTGGACGGACTACATCACCGCTCTCGACACGATGACGCAGCAGCTGAAAAAGGCCGGAATCAAACTCATTGCGGCGCAGTCGTCATGGAATGAATGGACTGACAAGAAGGGCAAGGGCACGTACCAGCTCGCGATCGACTCGCTTGGCCAAGGTGCTGCGCCAGACCCGTACTACTTGTACTCGAACTACTTCAGCACGGCGAACACGGCCAAGGTCGGAACGAACGTCTCGTTGAACGTGGCCAGGTTCAGCGATCCAGAAGTGGATGCTGCGCTCGCGGCACTCGCCAAAATCAACCCGAAAGACACGGCTGCACGTCAGGCACAGTTCGACATCATCCAGAAGAAGATCGTCGAGAACATGCCATACATCCCGATCATGACCGGCGGAACCACCAGCGAGTTCAACGCGAAGAAGTTCACCGGATGGCCAAGCGAGAACAACCTATACGCGTTCCCGGCCGTGTGGCAGTCACCGGATAACGCTCAGGTGTTCAAGACGCTGACTCCCGTCAGCAAATAGCGGAACGTAAACGCGTGGCCGAGGAGAAGTTCGTCCTGATGGTTGGTGAGTGCTTGTGAACTACTTTGTCCGAAAGCTCGGTTTCTACCTGGTTGCGCTGTGGGCGGCGCTGACGCTGAACTTCTTGATTCCGCGTCTGCTCCCAGGCAACCCGGTGGACATCCTGCTGGCAAAACTCCAACAGCGCGGCGGGATCGTCACACCCGCCGTGCGCAAGTCATACGAACTTCTCCTCGGTGGCAACAGCAAGGAGCCCGTGATCGCGCAGTACTGGGATTACCTCGTGAATGTGTTCCACGGTGATCTCGGTATCTCGGTGAGCTACTTTCCTGCCAAGGTCAGCGACGTCATCGCGGCGTCGCTGCCCTGGACGATCATGCTCGTGGGGATCGCCACGATCCTGTCATTCATCCTCGGTGTCGGACTCGGCGCGATCGTCGGCTGGAAGCCGGGCACCTGGCTCGACTCCCTCGTGCCCGCGACAACGCTCCTGGCAGCCGTGCCGTACTTCTGGCTCGCGCTCATCCTGGTCTACGTTTTGGCGACGACGATGCACCTGTTCCCATCGCAGGGTGGGTACGACGTGACGCTGGATCCGGGCTGGAGCCCTGAATTCATCCTGTCGGCGATCCGGTATGGCTTCCTGCCTGCGTTGACGATCGTGATCGCGTCGATCGGCGGATGGGTGCTCGGCATGCGCAACATGATGGTGTCGACCCTGTCAGAGGATTACATCCTCACCGCGCAAGCCAAGGGGCTGACCAACCGCCGCATTCAGCGTAACTACGCTGCCAGGAACGCGATGCTGCCGTCGATTGCAGGGTTTGCCATTTCTCTCGGATTCGTTGTCTCGGGCTCGATCGTCACCGAGCAGGTGTTTTCGTACCCCGGCATCGGCTCGAAACTGCTGTCCGCCGTGCAGAACAACGACTACGCGCTCATGCAGGGCATCTTCTTGTTCATCACCCTCGCCGTGCTCGGTGCCAACCTGATCGTCGACATCTTCTACGGCGTGATCGACCCACGCACACGGGCACGAAGCTAGGCAGCGATAAGGCGAATCATGACGAACTTCACTTCAACGACAGAACCGTCGGTGGCAGACGCCGCCGAAGAGATCGCAACGGCCGACGACGACAGAGGAAAACCACGGTCGGCATGGCGGATGCTCATCCCGACACTCACGCCGGCGCTCGCGACCGGCCTGATCCTGGTCGGCGCAATCGCGCTGTTCGGGATCATCGGCCCATTCTTCGTGCAGGACCCGGACGTCATCCGCAACAGCGGTCTGGCCGGGCCATCCGCCGATCACATTCTGGGAACCACGCAAACCGGGCAGGATGTGTTCGCACAGCTCGCGTATGCCACTCGCGGCTCACTCGAGATCGGACTGCTTGTCGGTGTGCTTGCCACCGCGCTCTCTGCATTCTTCGGCATCCTGGGCGCGTACATCGGCGGTTTCGCTGACGAGGCGTTCTCGCTGTTCTCCAACGTGTTCTTGGTCATCCCGGGGCTTCCACTCGTGATCGTCATCTCCGGGTTCGTCCCGCAGGCGCAGCGCGGGTTGTGGACGATCGCGGTCGTGTTGGCGATCACGGGGTGGGCGGCATCCGCTCGTGTTCTCCGTGCGCAGACGCTGTCGATTCGCAACCGCGACTATGTCTCTGCCGCTCGCGTTGCAGGTGAGAAGTCGTGGAGGGTGATCGGGGTGGAGATTCTCCCCAACCTGTTGCCCGTTCTCGCATCTCAGTTCGTCTTCGCGGTGATTGCCGCCATCCTCAGTGAGGCCGGCCTCGCGTTCCTCGGGCTCGGGGCATCCAACTCGTCAACGCTCGGCACCATGCTGTTCTATGCACAGAACGGGTTCGCGCTTCAGCTGAAGGCGTGGTGGTGGTTCGTTCCGCCCGGCATGATCATCGCATTGTTCGGCTGCGGCCTCGCACTGATCAACTTCAGCATCGACGAAATCATCAACCCGAAACTCAAGAATGTGCGACTGCACCGCAAGCGCACGCGCCTGGCAGAAAAGAGTGCAGCATGACGCTGACAACCCCGCCTGGAACTCGCACGAAACCGGTGCTGACCGTCGAGAATCTCACCGTTGTGTACGAGGTCGAGAATCCGGTCGCTGCGGTGAAAAACGTGTCACTCAGCCTTGCGCCTGGCGAAATCGTCGGACTTGCAGGGGAGTCGGGATGCGGCAAGACGACGCTCGCATATGCGATCAGCCGGCTGCATAAGCCGCCTGCCCGCATTGCGGCCGGCAGCGTGGAGTTCCACGATGAAGACGGAAGCGATATCGACGTGCTTGGGCTCGAGACCGAGGAACTGCGCCGTTTTCGCTGGGACAAGCTGTCCATGGTGTTCCAAGGTGCGATGAACGCGCTGAACCCGGTCATCTCCATTCGCGCGCAGCTGGAAGACGTGTTGATCACCCACCGCCCCGGCATGTCGAAACGTGAACGTCGGCAGTTGGCAGGAGACGTGCTCGAACGCGTCGGCGTCGACCGGAGCAGGCTGACCTCGTTTCCTCACGAACTCTCAGGCGGCATGCGTCAGCGCGTGATGATCGCGATGGCACTTCTGCTCGAACCGCAGGTCATGATCATGGACGAGCCGACAACGGCCCTGGATGTCGTCGTGCAGCGCGACATCCTTCGCGAAATCATGCGGCTTCGCGACGAGTTGAATTTCGCCGTGATCTTCATCACGCACGATCTGCCGCTGTTGCTTGAGATCAGCGACCGCATCGCCATCATGCTCGAAGGTGAGGTCGTCGAATTCGACACAGCGGAGACCATCCGCACGGCCCCGTCGCATCCGTACACGCAGCGGCTGTTGCGCGCATTCCCGAGCTTGACCGGCGATCGCGGGGACTTCATCCGCACCGGTGTAGACGACCAATCACGGGAGGCGTGATGACCAGCATCGAAGTCAAGAATCTGAGCAAAAGCTTCACCCTGCGCAGCGGTTTGAAGCGATCAAAGCTGAAGGCCGTCGACCGAGTATCGTTCGACCTGCTGCCGCGGCGCACCGTTGCGCTCGTCGGCGAGTCCGGATCTGGAAAATCGACAATTGCCAGGATGCTTGCGCGTCTCGAGAAGCCGTCGTCCGGCGAGATCAATGTCATGCTCGACGACGGCACGGCGGTCGGCGGGTCCATCTACCGCAGGCATGTGCAGATGGTCTTCCAAGATCCGTTCGCGTCGCTCAATCCGTTCCACTCGATCGAGCATCACATCGCAAGGCCGCTGCTGATCCACCACAGGACATCTGGATCCACCCAAACCCATGAGCGCGTGCTCGACATGTTGCGCCGGGTGAACCTGACACCGGCAGAGGACATGGCGGCTCGCCGCCCACACGAGCTATCCGGCGGGCAGCGCCAGCGGGTCGCGATCGCGCGCGCTCTTGCCCCGGGGGCGCAGGTGCTTATCGCCGACGAGCCGGTCTCAATGCTCGACGTTTCGATTCGGCTCGAGGTGCTCAACCTGATGGCGCGGCTGCAGCGGGAGGACAACCTGGCTGTGCTGTACATCACGCACGACCTCGCCACCGCGCGGCATTTCTCCGACGAGATTCTCGTCATGTTGCGCGGGCGGATCGTGGAACGCGGTGCTGCCGACGACGTGATCTTGAACCCGCAGCACGAGTACACCAGGTTGCTAGCGCTCGCCGCGCCTGACCCTGAGAAGGCGGGCAAGGTGGTGGCATCCGCCGGCATCGACCGTAAGAAGCTCGACAACTCGGTGACGTTCAGTCACTACACCGGCCAGTGGACATCCGCGGATGACAGGATGGTGCCAGCGCCCGCGTAGCGCGTCGGCCGCTTGGTCACGGCGTGTGAATGAAGAGCACCCTGGCGCTCGGCGCTGGCACAGCCGCGGTGACGGTCAGCTCGGCGGCCGCAGCATCCCAGGTCCACGACCAGCCGTGCTGCTGGCGGGGGAAGAATGCGTCGACCTCGAGTTCTCTGTCGCGGTAGACCGGCAGCGACAGCACCACCCGATCGTCACTACCCGGCCGACGCCAGAGCGTCAGGTGCATTCCTGGTCTGCTGCCGGCATCCGTCCTCAGGCCGAGCGCGACCCATCCGCCTTCCCAGCCCGGTAACCCGAGCGGCCACACGGCGTGCGAGGTCTCGATGTTTTCGAGCACCGTCCGCTGGGCTGCGACGGCCTCGCGCACCGCTGACAACTCGCGCTCACTCATCCGATTGAGATAGCCGGACAGATACATCCGCCCGAGGATCGCGTTGCACAGCGAGAACGTGAACAGCTCGGAATCCATCCCGGCCTGCGGATACGCCCAGTTGCCTGCCTGCTCCGGCAGCAGGGATGCCGGCGCTGCCGCCGCGATCGGTGCATACATCACCGGATCCTGCTGGTCGGATGTCGACTGCATGTGCAATCGCGCCATCATGGCATAGTCCATCCGCATCGCCCCAGACGCGCAGTTCTCGATCAGAAGCTGCGGGTGGCGTGCCTGCACATCGTCCAGCCAGCGCAGAAGCGCCCGGCTGTGCTGCAGCAAGCCGTCGCCTGGCGAATCAGCTGTCGCGTCG
>DATMTC010000329.1:0-3725 GCA_035565115.1 Microbacteriaceae bacterium
CCATTGCATGGATATCTCAAATGATATACGATCCGTAACCATCCGCAAGTTCGAGTCGAGAGCGCCTCGCGAGTAAGCCTGCGAGCATCCGCATGAGCATCCATCTGACGAAGGAGTCACCACCGATGTCGTCCGTATCCATCGAACCGCCGCTGCATCACCTGTCGTCTGATCGAAGGCGTGTCGCGTTTGCGACAGTCATCGGAACCACGATCGAGTGGTACGACTTCTTCCTCTATGCGAGTGCGGCAGGGCTCGTCTTCGCCAACCTCTACTTCGCGCCGGCGGGGCCGCAAATCGGCATCTTGCTGTCGTTCGCGTCAGTTGGGTTGAGCTTCCTGTTCCGTCCGCTCGGCGCATTCCTGGCCGGCCACTTCGGCGACAAGCTCGGCCGCCGCGCCATGCTTGTGACGACGCTCATCCTGATGGGGTCGGCGACCACGCTGATCGGGCTGCTGCCCACCTACTCGCAGATCGGCGTCGCTGCACCGGTCATTTTGCTCTTGCTGCGCATCCTGCAGGGCATCTCGGCCGGGGGCGAGTGGGGAGGGGCGGCGCTGATGGCGGTCGAGCACGCACCGGCCGACAAGCGTGGCCGGTATGGCGCGTTCCCACAGATCGGCGTGCCCATCGGACTGCTGCTGGCATCCGGGATGCTCGCGCTCATGACCGGCGTGTTCTCACCTGGCGAGGCGTTCACGCAGTGGGGTTGGCGTGTGCCTTTCCTGCTCAGCTTCGTGCTGATCGTCGTCGGCTACTTCGTGCGCCGCAGCGTTGACGAGTCTCCGGTGTTCAAGCAGATCCTTGCGCTGAAGAAGCGCACCCGCATCCCCATCGCGAAGCTGTTCCGCCACCACTGGCTGCTCGTGATCCTTGCCGCCCTCACGTTCGCAGGCAACAACGCCGCTGGGTACATGACAACGGGCGGATATCTGCAGAACTACGCCACGGATCCGCACGGCTTCGTCGGAATGGAGCGCACTCCCGTGCTTCTCGCGGTGACGGGATCAGCCGTCGTGTGGCTCGTGATGACCTGGATCGCCGGGGGAGTCTCAGACAAGATCGGCAGGCGGAACACCTACATCATCGGCTGGATCGTGCAGTTGATCACCGTGTTCATGCTGTTTCCGCTCGTCAACACGGGCAACGTGTGGCTGCTGTTCCTGGGCCTTTCGCTGTTCACGATCGGCAACGGATTCACCTATGGGCAGCAGTCGGCATACTTCACCGAGCTGTTCCCGGCATCCATTCGCTACACGGGTGTCTCGATCACGTACGCACTCGGTGCGATTCTCGGGGGCGCCTTTGCGCCGACGATCGCGGCCTGGCTGGTGCAGACGACGGGCAACTCGGTGTCCGTGGCGTTCTACATCGCAGGTGTCACTGTTATCGCGTTCGCCGCGACGCTGGTGCTGCGCGACCGCACGGGCATCCCGCTCGGCCCGGAAAATGAAGCCGAGCAAGCACGCGGTCAGATCTACGGAATGGCGCGATAGGTTGGCGGACCGGTTGCTGGCGCAGGAGAAGTTTGCGACGCGCCGTCAAAACCCCTCGCGACGGCGTGTCACAGGAATCTCCTGTATTTCGCCAGCGACGCGCGGCGGACGATGGCACGAATATTGGTCTGGCGGATGCTCGTGAGCGGCGGATGCCGTCAGGTCCGTGCGATAGAATTGTCGCGATAGTTGAATGGGGAGTTCAATTATCGAACACCGCACGATCGTGGCAGCGATCACAGTGGCAGCGATCACGACCACAACGAAGTGAGGAGAAACCGTGCAGTTCCATCACCACGGTTATGTGTCGGGAGATCCGCGCATCCAGCAGGCAGCGGGAGTCGGCATCGACCGGCCCGACGAGCTTCCGGATGTTGTCGACGTTCTCATTGTCGGAACCGGGCCTGCCGGCATGATCACCGCAGCGCAGCTGTCCCAGTTCCCCGACGTCACAACGCGCATCATCGACAAGCGAGCCGGACGTCTCGAGATCGGCCAGGCCGACGGCATCCAGGCGCGCAGTGTAGAGACGTTCGACGCATTCGGGTTCGCAGAACGCATCATCACCGAGGCGTACCGCATCACGGAGATGGCGTTCTGGAAGCCAGATCCCGCTGACCCGCGGCGCATCGTGCGAGCATCCAGAGCCATCGACGACCCGACAGGCATCAGCGAGTTCCCGCACCTGCTGGTGAACCAGGCCCGTGTGCTGGACTACTTCGCCGAATTCATGGCCAACGCGCCAACCCGCATGAAGCCAGACTACGGTCTGGAGTTCCGCAGTCTCGAAAGCCGCAGTCTCGAGAACGCAGCAGACTCCAACTACCCGGTCACCGTCACGCTGGTGCACACGACCGGTCAGCACGAGGGCGAAGAGCGCACGGTTCGGGCGAAATATGTGGTCGGCGCCGATGGCGCACGCAGCAAGGTGCGCGAGGCGATCGGATGCACCATGGAGGGCAACCAGGCCAATCACGCCTGGGGGGTCATGGACGTTCTGGCGGTCACGGATTTTCCGGACATCCGCACCAAGTGCTCCATCCAGTCCGAGGTGGGCAACATTCTGCTCATCCCACGAGAGGGAGGGCACCTGTTCCGCATGTACGTCGACCTCGGCGATCTGGATGCGGGCGACAACCACGCAGTGCGCTCGACCACCATCGATCAGGTGATCGCGAAGGCGAACGAGATCATGCATCCGTACACGCTCGACGTGCGGAATGTCGCGTGGCACAGTGTCTATGAGGTCGGCCACCGCCTGACGGACCGCTTCGACGACGTGCCACTGCCGCAGCTCGGAACACGAAACCCTCGGGTGTTCATCCTGGGGGATGCCTGCCACACGCACAGTGCGAAGGCCGGGCAGGGCATGAACGTCTCACTGCAAGACGGGTTCAACCTGGGCTGGAAGCTCGGCCATGTGCTCGAGGGCAGAAGCCAGGACAGCCTGCTGGCCACATACTCCGCCGAACGCCAGGTGGTCGCGAAGAATCTGATCGACTTCGACAAGGAATGGTCGACGCTGATGGCCACGAAGCCGGAGGACCTCGACGACCCGTCCGAGTTGGAGGACTACTACGTCAGAACTGCCGAATTCCCGGCCGGGTTCATGACGGAGTATGCGCCATCGATGATCGTCGGCGAGCCGGCCCACCAGGCGCTGGCGACCGGGTATCCGCTCGGCAAGCGCTTCAAATCGGCGATCGTTGAGCGGGTATGCGACGGCAATCCAATTCATCTGGGTCATCAGGCCAAGGCCGACGGTCGCTGGCGCATCTATGCGTTCGCGGATGCTGCGCCTGCCGGTACGCCATCCGCCTTGGCCGACTTCGCCGAGTGGATCGCCCGCTCGCCGCAGTCGCCCGTCGTCGCATACACGCCGGATGGCGCGGACGTCGACGCCTGGTTCGACGTGAAAGTGATCTATCAGCAGGATCACACCGGAGTTGACATCACCGCCGTGCCCGATGCGTTCAAGCCGGTCGTCGGCCCGTTCGAACTCGTCGACCTCGAGAAGGTCTACGCCACCCGTCCCGGGCAGGACATCTTCGACGAGCGCGGCATAGACCGCAGCGGCGTGATCGTGGTCGTGCGGCCGGATCAATATGTTGCGAATGTGCTGCCGCTGACGGCGACAGACGACCTTGCCGCATTCTTCGCCGGCGTGATGCGGCCGCTAGCCGCTGCACCTGCCACCAGCGCGGCCGAGCCGGTCAGCGCATCGCAGCG
>DATMTC010000330.1:0-3944 GCA_035565115.1 Microbacteriaceae bacterium
GCGCCGGTCGACGACGTCACGATGCACCAGGTCAGGAAGCAGATCGCGGGATGGGACGGTGATCCGGCCGGCCTCGATTACGCATGGCGCAGCATTGACGACTACCTCGCCATGCTCGAGCGCGGCACGGCAACGAACGCCGCAGTGCTCGTTCCACAGGGCAATCTGCGGATGCTCACCGTCGGGCAGGACGACCGGGCGGCGACAGCAGCCGAAGTGGATGCGATGTGTGACATCCTGCGTGAAGGCATGGCGGCAGGCGCTGTCGGCCTCTCGAGCGGACTGACATACACGCCAGGCATGTATGCAGACACGGCCGAGCTTGAATCGCTCTGCACGGTCGTCGCCGAATTCGGCGGGTACTACTGCCCGCACACCCGGTCGTACGGCGTCGGGGCACTCGACGCGTTCGCCGAGGTGATCGGAATCGCCAGGAGAACCGGATGCGCCCTGCACCTCGCCCACGCAACCCTGAACTTCGCGACGAACCGTGACGCGTCTGGACCATTCCTGGCAATGCTGGATGCTGCGCGCAGCGACGGCGTGGATGTGACGCTCGACACCTACCCGTATCTGCCCGGCTCGACAACGCTTGCCGCTTTGCTGCCGAGCTGGTTTGCCGCGGGCGGGCCGGATGCTCTGCTCGCCAGACTCGCAAGCGGGCACGACCGTGACGCTTTGGCCGAATCGTTCGAAGCCGGCGCGGACGGCTTTCACGGCGAACACGCGGACTGGTCGCTGATCGAGATCGCCGGCGTCGCATCCGCAGGGCTGGAACACTACGTCGGCAGCACGATCGCGCAGATCGCCGAGGCGGAGCACCGCGACCCGCTCGAGGTGATCACAGACATGCTGATCGAAGACGAGTTGGCCACGAGCGTGCTCATGCACATCGGTCACGAGCACAACGTGCAGGCTGTCATGCGCGACAGCGGTCACTGCGGCGGCAGCGACGGCATCCTGGTCGGAACCAAACCGCATCCGCGGGCATGGGGGACGTTCCCGCGCTACCTGGCACGCTACGTGCGTGAACTCGGCATCCTCAGCCTCGAAGAATGTGTTCGGCACCTCGCAGGCACCCCTGCCAGGCGGCTCTCGCTCACCGATAGAGGGCTGATTCGCGAAGGCTTCGCGGCAGACCTCGTGCTCTTCGACGAGAACACCGTGCAAGACACCGCAACGTTCGATCATCCGCGACAACAAGCCGCTGGCATCGATCTGGTTCTCGTCAATGGCAGCGTCGCATACGAAAACGGCAGAACGACCGATGTTCGGTCTGGCACGGCACTGCGCTCGCATGCGCGATACTCGAAAGCAGAATGAATATGACTGAACACACCCTCACAGAACACACAGAAGGCAACCCGGGACCGATTGAGACGATCGGTGAGGATCGCGCCGTCGCGCTTGTGCGTGCACGAGAAATTCCGGATGCCGCAGCGCTGGCCAGCGCGCTCGCGGCGGGCGGCATCCGCGCCGTCGAGTTCACGTTTACGACGCCTGGCGTGCTCGACCACATTGCAGCGGCCGTCGAGAGCCCTGCCGTTATCGGCGCAGGAACGGTTCTGACCATCGCGCAGGCCCGCGATGCGTTGGCCGCAGGGGCGCAGTTCCTCGTGACACCCGGACTGAACCCCGCGGTCGCCGAACTCGGCGTCGCGCAGGGGGTGCCGGTGCTGATGGGCGCGTTCACACCCTCAGAGGTGATGCAGGCGTTGGAGCTGGGCGCATCCGCGGTGAAGGTCTTTCCGGCAGAGACCGCAGGGCCGACATACTTCAAGCATCTGCGCGGTCCGCTTCCCGGCGTTCGACTGATCGGTTCTGGCGGGATCACAAGCGAAAACGCCAGGGAATACCTGGATGCCGGTGCATACGCGGTCACCGCGGGCTCGAGTGTGATCGCTGCAGACGCGCTCGCGGCAGCGGACTGGGAGACGATCGAAGAAGCGGCTCGCCGGTTCGTCGATTCCTTCTAGCGGCCATTCTTTGACAGGCTGTAGCCCGTGATCATCCCTAGACCCGCGCGCCTTGAGTTCGATGAAGGCGAATTTGTTTTCGACCGCAGCACCCGCATCGCCGCCCCGAGCAGCCTCGACGGCATCGTTGGCTGGCTGCGCGGCGCGCTCGGCCCTGCCACCGGACTTCCGCTGAGCCGGGTCGGTGAGGCCGCGAGCGTGGCAAGCGCCATCGAACTCACCCTCGCGCTTGACCTCAAGCCGGAAGGGTACCGGCTCAGTGCAGGGCCGGACGGCGTGCGGATCGAGGGAGGAACAGCAGCAGGAGTCTTCTATGGCTGCCAGGCGCTGCTGCAGTTGCTGCCGCCGACCGTCTATCGACGCGCGCGCGTCGACGGCGAGGTCTGGCGTGTTCCCGCCATCCGCATCGAAGACGAGCCACGCTTCGGCTGGCGAGGGACCATGCTCGACGTCGCCAGGCATTTCATGCCGAAGCACGACGTTCTGCGGTTCATCGATCTGATGGCGATGCACCGACTGAACGTGCTCCACCTGCACCTGACTGACGACCAGGGTTGGCGCATCGAGATCAAGCGTTACCCGAGACTGACCGAGGTTGGCTCGTGGCGACGCGAGAGCCAGGTCGGCGCGGGTGCGGATGCGCCGGGAGACGGTCGCCCGCACGGCGGCTTCTACACTCAGGACGACATCCGCGAAATCGTCGCGTACGCCGGAGAACGATTCATCACGGTCGTGCCAGAGATCGAATCACCAGGACACGTTCAGGCTGCGCTCGCCGCCTATCCCGAGCTCGGTGTGACAGGCGAACAACTCGAGGTCTGGACGCGCTGGGGCATCAATTACAGCGTGCTGAACGCCGAGGAATCCACGATCGAGTTCTTCCTGGGCGTGCTGACAGAAGTGATGGATCTCTTCCCGTCGCAATACATCGGCGTCGGCGGTGACGAGTGCCCGAAAGACCAGTGGCAGAATGACCCGCGCACGCAACAGCGGATGGCGGAGCTTGGACTCGCAAACGAAGACGAGCTGCAGAGCTGGTTCATGCGGCGGTTCGACGACCGTCTCACCTCGCGCGGGCGCAAGCTGTTCGGCTGGGATGAGATTCTCGAGGGTGGGCTTGCGCGTGGCGCGACCGTCGCATCCTGGCGCGGCATGGTCGGCGCCGTCGCCGCCGCACGGCAAGGACACGACGTTGTCGCATGCCCAGACGACCGCGCATACCTCGATTACCGGCAGTCGGCATCCGACGACGAGCCGATTCCGGTGAGTTTCGTTCTGACCGTGAGCGACGTGTATCAGTTCGAGCCTGTGCCGGCCGAACTGAACGAGGTCGAGGCCAGGCACGTGCTCGGCGGGCAAGCGAACATCTGGACCGAGTACATGGATTCGCCTCGGACCGTTGACTATTTCGCGTTTCCTCGGTTGTGCGCACTCGCGGAGGCGCTCTGGATCACGGGCGAGCGCGATTACGATGACTTCTCCGGGCGCCTCGACCAGCACAGGGCGAGGCTGGATGCGATCGGTGTTGAGTACCGGCACGCCACGGGACCGCTTCCATGGCAGCAGAGGCCGGGCATCCAGGGTCGCCCGAGCACCAGGGAGGAACGCGAGGCGCACATTGCGGAACTCACCGCAGGGATCGCCGACGCATCGCACTAGATCGGTCGCACTAGATTGGTGGTGCCATGGAAATCATCATTCTGCCGACAGCAGACGAGGTCGGTCGGGTAGCTGCCCGCAAGATCGCCCAGATCATCACCAGGAAGCCTGAGGCGGTGGTTGGCCTCGCGACAGGGTCATCGCCTGTGGCGATCTACGCCGAGCTCGCCGCCAAGGTGCATGCAGGCGAACTTGACGCGAGCGGGGTTCGCGCCTTCGCGTTGGATGAATACGTCGGAATCCCCGAGGAACATCCCCAAAGCTACGCGTCAGTGATCAAGCACGAGGTCGTCGAACCGCTCGGAATGA
>DATMTC010000331.1:0-3121 GCA_035565115.1 Microbacteriaceae bacterium
GCGGTGATCGCACGCTCTGGAGCAGAGTCGCGGCGCGGTGAGGCGGATGCTGTCGAAACGTCCCTGCGCGAACAGGGACTGGCGATCGAGCGGATCGAAGAACCGGGCACACTCGACGGTGGCGACGTTCTTCAGGTCGGCACGACCGTTTACGTTGGACGCAGCACCCGAACGAACGCCGAGGGCATCCGCCAGTTGCGCTCGATCGTCACGCCGCTCGATTACACGGTGATTGCCGTGCCAGTGACGCGCGCACTGCATCTGAAGACGGCCGTCACAGCGTTACCGGACGGCACGGTCATCGGACACCCCGACCTGGTGGATGACCCCGGCCTGTTCGATCGGTTCCTGGCCGTGCCAGAGGCGGAAGGTGCCGCCATCGTGGTGCTCGACGACGCGACCGTGTTGATGTCCGCCGCTGCGCCGCGGTCCGCTGAGCTCATCGCCGACCTCGGCTACCGCGTCGTGACGGTGGACATCAGCGAGTTCGAGAAGCTCGAGGGCTGCGTCACCTGCCTGTCGATCCGCGTCGCATAGTTCTGCCGGCGCAGCTGGCCGCTTTGCATCCGCTTGCCGCGTCGCATCCGCTTGACCTCAACAGCGGTTGAGGTCGTACGCTCCACTTGAACATCGCGCGACGACCTGTTGCAATCCCGTTTCAGCGTTTCTGCCCACTTCAAGTGGGCGGAAACACTGAAACGGGATTGGAGTACGTGGAGTAGGTCGCGGTGCAGTAGGTGAAGTGCAGTAGGCCAGTTCCACCAGAAAAAGTTCTTGCAGGCTACGCGCGGATCGGTATAGCCTATGAAGCTGTCGCAAAATCGCCTGACAAGCTAGAGGCCAGGCGAATAACCGACGAAAAGACGATGGATTACGCGCTCAGGAGGACGCTATGACGAAGACAGAGAACACCACCACGGGTATGCGTGCGGTGCTCGGCGGCGTCTTCGGCGCGTCCCGCATCGACCCGCGCAGCGGGAAGTCTCTGGCGTTCACGCCGGGGTATCTTCCCGCCAGCTAGCTCGCCCGCGCCCCACCGTTCTCACTTCCGGCGCAGCCTGGCCTCACCTGCTGCTCCCACGAATGTCCGTTTCGCTCCTCGCGAGCGGACCTCTCAGAAATCGAGTCGACCCCTCTCAACGTCGACCTCGCGACACCGACTCCGTGCGTTCTGTGCGCACCGCCAAACGAATAACTCCGAGAGAAGAGCGACGCTCCCATGTCTGCAACCGCAGAGAAATTGCAACACCCCCCACAAGACCAGGCACAACCCAAGCGTCTGAGCACAACGCAATCGCTCATGCGCATCTACCCGTATGCCAAGCCGGCCATGCGCAGGATCTACCTCGGCATGGTGGCGGCGCTCGCGGCATCCATCGTTGCGCTGTTGATTCCGATGGTTTTGCAGGCGCTCGTCGACGGCCCGATGAAGACCGGCGACAGTGCAGAGGTGTGGCCATCCGCTCTGCTCGTGCTCGCACTCGGCGCGGCAGAAGCGGTGTTCATCTCACTGCGCCGCTGGTTCGTGCTGACGCCTGGCACGAAAATCGAGGCAACGCTGCGCAACGGGCTTTACGCCAAGCTGCAGGATCTGCCGGTGAGCTTTCACGATCGGTGGCCGAGCGGTCAACTGCTGTCCCGCGCGGTCAGCGACCTCAACCTGATTCGCCGCTGGCTGTCGTTCGGCTTCGTGCTGTTCTTCGTGAACATCGTGACGATCGTCGTTGGCTTCGGCGTGCTGTTCTGGTGGAACGGATGGCTGGCCATCATCTTTCTGCTCTGCTCGATTCCGCTGTGGATCTACGGCTACTTGTTCGAGCAGAAGTACTCGGTGATCGCCCGCCGTAGCCAGGACCAGGCCGGCGACCTGGCGACATCCGTTGAGGAGTCGGTGCACGGCATCCGAGTGCTCAAGGCGTTCGGGCGAGGTCGTCACGCGTTGAAGAACTTCACGGCACAGGCTGAGGATCTGCGCGGAACCGAGATCGCGAAGGCCAAGGCGATTGCGGGCATCTGGCTGTGGCTACTGATGGTTCCAGACGTGGCGTTCGCGGTGTGCCTGGTCGTTGGCGTCTGGCTCACAGCGCAGGGCAACCTGACGGCGGGCCAACTGCTGGCGTTCTTCGCAACGGCCACGGTGCTGCGTTTTCCGATCGAATCGATCGGGTTCCTGTTGTCCATGACGTATGACACGCGAACGGCCGCAGACCGGTTCTTCGATGTGATGAACACCGTCAACGACATCACAGACCCCGAGGATCCGAAGACGGTGACAGACCCGCGCGGCCTGCTGCATTTCGAGGACGTGCACTATCGATACCCCGATTCGCCGGAGCGTTACCCGGATCTTCTGAACGGCATCGACCTCACATTGCAGCCGGGCGAGACGATGGCGCTTGTCGGATTGACCGGATGCGGCAAGTCCACGCTCACCGCGCTGACAACGCGGCTGTACGACGTCACCGGCGGTCGGATCACGATCGACGGCGTCGACATCCGTGACCTGTCACGCGAAGAGCTGCGCACCCACCTTGCGATGGCGTTCGAGGATGCGACGCTGTTCTCGGCGTCGGTTCGCGACAACGTGCTTCTCGGACGTGAGGACCTGATCGGTGACGACCCTGAGACGGTGGCCGCCGCCGAAGCTCAGTTGACCGAAGCGCTCGAGATCGCGCAGGCCGGATTCGTCTACGACCTTCCGGACGGCGTGGACACGAAGGTTGGCGAGGAAGGGCTGAGCCTGTCCGGCGGTCAACGGCAGAGGCTCGCGCTCGCCCGCGCCGTCGCTGCGAAACCGGATGTGCTCGTGCTCGACGATCCGCTGTCTGCACTGGATGTCGACACTGAGGCACTCGTTGAAGCCGCGTTGCGACGCGTGCTCGCATCGACGACGGCGCTGATCGTGGCTCACCGACCATCCACGGTCATGCTGGCCGATCGGGTTGCCCTGCTTGAAGACGGCAGGATCACCGCGGTCGGCACCCACCACGAGTTGCTCGAAGCAAGCGAACACTACCGGTTCGTGATCTCGAGTCTCGAAGACGAACAAGACGAAGAAATTCTGCAGGAGGCGAACCTATGAGCACCGCCACGGTTCTTGGCGTCGAGGGCGAAGAGCGCA
>DATMTC010000332.1:0-5168 GCA_035565115.1 Microbacteriaceae bacterium
TCGACCAGCACCGTGGGAATCCGTCGCGTGAACAGCAGATCGAGCTCGCGCTCCCTGGTCATCCCAGACGCGAGGATCACTCCGTAGACGCGCTGCTGAGCAAACATCTCGATGTACTGGCCCTCGCGCGCGGGATCGCCATTACTGCCAACGATGAACAGGAAGAGCCCGCTCTGTGCCGCTCGCCGCTCGACGGCATCCGCTACGTCGCCGAAGAACGGGTTGTTGAGCTCAAGGGCAACGAACGCCAGGGTTCTGCTCTCGCCTGCACGCAGCTGACGAGCGGCCTCGTTGCGAACGTAACCGAGATCTTTGATCGCCTTGCTGATGCGCTTCTTCGTTTCCGGCGCGACGCGATGCGGAGTGTTCAGAAACTTGGAGACCGTGCCGATGGACACATCTGCGCGCATCGCCACGTCCCGAATGCTGACCACTTTCGCTCCCCGTGAATCGTTTTGGCCGCCATCGTCGCAGGATGCCGTGACCCGATCATATCGATTTCTCACCGGGAATGCCGCCGCTCGCGGCAATCTCCGGACGTAAAACGCTCATGGGGTGTGATACGTTTCACCGCACCGGCGTATAAGCACGAGTATCAACACCGAGTATCAACACATATCAGCGCGCGTGTGCCCGGACAACGACGTCGATCGACCGTGGGAAGAGCACGGGAAGAACGCGGGAAGAACACGAGAAGCACAAGAGATGATCCAACCGAACCAGAGCCTGGGACTCGAGCTGCATGCGCCAACCGCGCACGGAGTTCGAGGGCTGCTGGCGGACGGCCAGTCGGCACGACGACCGGCCGGAGAGCACCTGGTGGCAACCGTTGTGTCGAGGATGCCCGTGCTCTCTTGGAAGCTCGAGCCGGGATTCGGCGACGGCGACGACGACGGTGGCGCCTCGGGCTTCGAGGTCGAGGTTCAGGATGCCGCGGGCGAAGTCGTCTGGAGCTCTGGCGTCGTCGTCTCGAGCGCAACAGAGGTTGCTGTCGGTCGCGAACTGCGCCCGCACTCGGCATACGCGTGGCGAGTGCGTGTTGCGGATTCGATCGGCACGTGGTCGCAATGGGCAGGCTCGACGCTCGAGACCGGACCATTCGAGTACGCGGACTGGCGCGCGCAGTGGCTGGCGGTTCCGCACCTCGCCCGGATCGCAACGCCGTTTCGGCTCGAGGGGCCCATTGCTCAGGCGCGGCTCTACCTGACGGGCCAGGGAGTCGTGCGCGCCTGGGTCAACGAGACGGCAGTGAATCCTGACCGGATGGATCCGACGCGCACCGACTTCGTGCGAGCGCTGTTCAGAAGCTACGACGTCACCGAGTTGCTGCGCGGCGGTGAGAACACCCTCGACTTCGTCTGCGGACTCGGCGAGTGGGCGCGCACAGGCGAGTCTCCCCGGTTGCTCGCCGAACTGATGATCTGGCACGCGGACGGTTCGATAAGCCGCATCGCGCCCGGGACCGAGTCCGCCGTCGCGGCTGCGCAGGTCACCGTTGATGAGCCGTTCTACCTCGAACGGCACGATGCGAGCTCGACTCAGGCAGTGCCGCATCCGTTCGGCGCTCCGGTCGTGCTTCAACCTGCGATGCTGCCCCAGTCATCCGCAGTGCCGCCCCTGGACGTCTCGCCGGATCCGACCCCACCGCTGCGCCGAGTGGAGACGTTCGTTCCGACAGAGATCGGCCGCTCGCCTGGCACCCGGCTGTTCGACGTCGGCGTGAACATCGCCGGGCGATCGACCATCACACTGCTGGACGGGGTGCAGGAAGGGACAGTCATTCGCGTGCAACACGGCGAGCACGTGGGCGCCGACGGCCACATCGACACGACGAACCTCACGATGCCGTACGACCACGGCCGCGAACGCCAACTGGTCGAATACGTGGCGCGCGGCATCCCAGGCGAGAAGCACGAACCGTGGTTCGCCTACTTCGGATTCCGCTATCTGGAGGTCCGCGGTCTCCCCGAGCACGCGCGAGTCACCGTCGGCGCATATTCGATGCACACCGACCTGACCGCTTCCGGGTCAATCTCGACCGACAGCCCAGTGATCGAGAACCTGCTGGCCACGGCCGCCAGGACGCTGCTCAACAACGTTCACGGCGTGCCGGAAGACTGTCCAACGCGCGAACAGGCGGCCTGGACCGGGGACACCGGTTCCGTCGCGGAGTACGAACTCGCGGCATTCGACAGTGCCAACTTTCTGGCCAAGTGGATCGCGGATCTCGAAACGAGCCAACAGGCCGACGGGCAGTTGCCGGCGATCGCGCCCGACCTGCACGCAACCAGGATGCCCTCAGATCCGGTCTGGGGCTCTGCCCTGCATCGGATGCTGCTCGGGCACCTTCTTCACTTCGGCGATGCACGACTCACACGTCGGGCACTGCCGACGCTGCGGCGGTGGGCGGACTTTCAACTGAGTTGCATCGACGGCGACGGTGTCATCTCCCGCTCGCCCATCAGCTACGGCCATGACTGGCTGGCGCTGGAGCAGACACCTCCGCCCATTTTGCACACGGCCGGGGTGATCGATTGCCTGTCGGCGCTCGCGGATCTCGAAGAGGCAATCGGCGAGCAGGATGCCGCGCAGCAGCGTCGGCTGGTCGCCGACGATCTGCGCACCGCTGCCCGACGCGCATTCTTCGACGCTGAGACAGGAACCTTCGGCAACGGCTCGCAGGGGTCGTACGCGGTCGCCATCGAGACAGGCATCCTGACCGGGCGCGAAGCCGAGGCTGCCGGCGAGCGCCTGGCCGATCTCATCCACGAACGAGGCAATCGGGTGTCAAGTGGCTTCGCCACGACGCGCACCGTGGTGAGGGCGTTGACCATGCTCGGCAGATCGCAGGTGGTCTACGACATCCTCATGCAACCGGCTGAGCCAGGGGTCGGCGCGATGCTGAACTCGGGTCCAGGAACATTCTGGGAATGCTGGTGGATCGATCCGGCCAACACGGGCACCGGGTCGCTCAATCACGTCGGGCTGGGCGGGCCGTTCGCCGCATGGGTCTGGGAGGGTCTCGCCGGCCTGCGTCCGACGGCGCCCGGGTACACGAAATTCCGCATCGCGCCGCAGTTCGTCGACGGTGTTACGCGGCTCGAGCTCCATACCGAGACCGTGCGAGGTGAGATCGCGATCTCGTACTCACGCACGGGGCCGAAGGCGCAGCTGCGGATCACGGTGCCGCCTGGAAGCGAAGGCACGCTCGTCATCGCCGGACAAGCGGATGCTGCGCTGCTGCCTGGCAGGCACGCGATCGACATCGACGCGTCAGAGCACGAGCCGTCGACACCGCGACCGCGCCTCGCGCCGCAGGCATCCGCGATTGCTCCGGTCAGCATTGCTCCGATCAGTGCCGACGTCGTCGGATCCCGCACGCTCCTCGACAGCGCGGAAATCGAGCCGGGCAGGGCGAACCCGACCGTCGAGGTGCTCCGGGCGCTCAGGTGCATGCCGGTTCCGCACGAGCAACCTGATCATCCGGTGCTCAAGGTGCTGACCAGGCAAGAGGATCCGGGCGAATGCGCTCCGACGGTGATGCTCGGACTTCAGACTCCGATCCCCATTTCCGAGGTCAGCTTCGTCTACGCGCTGATCGACCAGTGCATCGAGGGTCCGGTGCGAGTCACATCGCCCTTCCTCGCACTGCATCTGAGCAACGGGCAAACGCGACAGAACTCGACGAAGGGCTGGCCGGCCGGCTGGAACCGGGCGGTCGTCGACACTGCATCGTTCGACACCGCATCGTTCGACACCGCGCCGTCGGAGCCCGCGCATCAGGCTGATGACGTGGCAATCGTTGCGATCGAGGTCGGCCTTGAATACGGCGACGGCATCGCGAACAATGCCCTTGCCCTCTATCCGAACGCGCGTGGCAATGCCGTGGGGTTCCACCTCGCAGAAGTCGGGTTCAGCACGCGGTCGCGCACGTGGTGAGGCAGAGATAATGAATCGATTTATAGGAAAAACACTTGACATGAGGATCACAACTGATGCAGCATGATGAAACGTTATATTCGTTTTCCGACTCGATGGCGAGGTGATGACCGTGGCAATCGCGCTCGATGCGACGTCTGACACCGCACATTCGTCGGCAGAACCGCAGAAGCCGGTGCGTGCGCCTCGCAAGCGTGTCTTTCGCTGGTGGGCCTACCTCGCACTCGTGCCTCTGGCGATCATCATCGGCTACTTCGCGTACTACCCGGCTGTTTCCGCCATCTTCTGGTCGTTCTTCCACTGGCAGCCGGCGGGCGATTCCACCTTCATCGGGTTCGGAAACTACATCACCATGGTTGGCGACGAGATCTGGTGGTCGTCGTTCAGGAACCTCGGCTTCATCTTCTTGTTCGCAGTGGTGTCGTGGGTGCTCCCCCTGCTGGCCGCAGAACTGCTGATCTCGCTGCGAAGCGTGCGCTGGCAGTTCACGATGCGAACCCTTCTCATCATCCCCATGGCGTTCCCGGGTGTTGTCACGGCGCTGGTCTGGGGATTCTTCTATAGCCCGAACGACGGTGTGATCAACCAGACGCTCAAGGCTCTCGGGCTTGGCGCACTTGCTCAGAACTGGACAGGGCAGGAGAGCACGGCGTTGCTGTCGTTACTCTTCGTTGGCTTTCCGTTCATCGCCGGGCTGCCGTTTTTGATCTTCTACTCGAGCCTGCAGAACATCCCAACCGAGGTGCTCGAGGCTGCGCAGCTCGACGGCGTCGGGCGGGTCGCGAGATTCTGGCAGATCGACCTGCCGCTCATGGCCAGCCAGGTTCGCATCTTGGTGTTCCTTGCCATCGTCGGAACACTTCAATACGGCTTCGTCGCCTTCGTGCTGACATCGGGTGGGCCGGACAACGCGACGATGGTCCCCATTCTGCGGATGATCAACGTGGCGTTCCAGGGAGGCGACTGGGGCTACTCGGCGGCCTTGTCCACGACGCTGTTCATCATCACCATGGCCATCAGCGCCGTGGTCGTGACCGCCCGCAAACGCGGCGCAGCAACTGCCGATGGAGGTGCGATGTGACGACCGCAACGATTGCGACGGCGGCAACAACCACAGCCAAACCGGGCCGCCGGCCGCGGACCAGCAGGCAGATCCGGCTGAAGACCGTGCTGATCTTCCTGGCTGCCGTCTCGCTGGCGCCCTACCTGTTCATGGTCGTCACGTCGAC
>DATMTC010000333.1:0-6174 GCA_035565115.1 Microbacteriaceae bacterium
ACGAGTCGAGCGCAAGGCAGGCTTGCTCGTGTTTCGCGGCATGCCGAAGATGACGTTCGGACGTGGCGGTTCGTGCGTCGGCGGATGCTATCTCACCGACCAGAACGTCTCGGATGACGTGCTCGAACACGAAGCGGTGCATAAGAAGCAGTGGAAACGGTACGGCATGCTGTTCCCGCTGCTGTATCTGATCGCCGGACGGAATCCGCTGAAGAATCGCTTCGAGATCGAGGCCGGCCTCGAGAAGGGCGGATACCGATGAGTCAGCGTGTCATCGTTCTCACCGGAGGCAGTTCCGGAATCGGTGCAGCGGCCGCCGATGTGCTTGCAGCGCAGGGCGCACACATCGCAGTGGTCGGACGCAACCGTGAGCGCACAAACGCTGTGGCACAGCGGGTCGGCGGCGAGAGCTTTCTTGCCGACTACGACCACCTCGACGATGTGCGCGCCTTGGCAGACAGACTGTTGACCAGATATGACCGGATCGACGTGCTCGCGAACAATGCCGGCGGGCTCAACTCCCACAGAGCCATGACCGTCGACGGTCATGAACGAACCTTCCAGACCAACCACCTCGCCCCGTTCCTGCTGACCAACCTGTTGCTGCCGAGGCTGATCGAAAACGCCGCGGATGCTTCGGTGCGGGTCGTGTCAACCGCAAGCATGGCGAACCTGTTCGGCCGCCTGCGGTTGGATGACGTCGACTGGCAGAAACGTGCGTGGCTGGGCGGCTGGCGCGCGTATGGGTCAGCGAAGCTGGCGAACATCCTGTTCATACGCGAACTGGCGGAGCGCGCGACGGGAACGGGCATCGATGCGTTCTCGTTCCACCCAGGCACCGTCGTAACGGGTTTTGGCTCGACGTCCCCACTGATCAGGTTCGGAAACGCGGTGACCGGTGGCCGATACGGCATCAGCGCTGCACGCGGCGCGATGCCGTTGATCGCGCTGGCGGGGCCGGCTCCCGTCGGCGCGCCGAGTGGAACATACTTCGATCGGATGACCCCCAACGGCAAGGTCAGCGCGCGGGCGCGCGATCCCCAACTCGCGCGCGACCTGTGGGCGCTATCCGCTCGCCTGGTCGGTCTGCCTCCTGCACCTGCTGCCTGAGGCGGCCAAGACCTTATCGACCGGAACTCAGGTGGAATGCCGCCGGCGCGGCGATCGACGCGTCTGACATGCCGATATCACGGGTCAGGTGATCGTAGACGTCTGCGACGCCTCGGTAGTCGCCGGTCAGGATCGCGTGCGTCGAACCCGGCCCATCGCACAGCATCTCGGCGCTCCACGCCGTCACCGCGCGAACCAGCGCTTCGCCAGGGGCGCACCTCTCGGCCGTTCCTGGGCGACCGGCGCGCGTCGAACGCGGCAGCCAGGTGACCGTCATACGCATCGGAACCTCGAGAACGAACACGTCTTCCGGGGTAGGAACCTCGACGAACACCCGCCCGCGCGCACACAACGGAAGCAACGCAAGCTCGCTCTGCAACTGTGCAAGCGACGTCTCATCGCCGACGGCGAGGTACTGAACGCGGTCGTCGTGGTGTGCTGTGTCGCCGGTGTGACCGGCGTGCTCGGGCTGGATCATCTCCCTTCCAGTATAGGCATGCCTTACCTAACCCCAAATACCCGACATCCTCCTGCCATTCCCCGCAGCGGGCGTGCGCATCACCAGCTCGACGGATGACGCTGCTGCCAGCGCACACGGCGTTCCAGCTGCGCACCGAGTGCGAGCAGCGTGGCCTCGCCACCTGGCCGCCCGATCAGCTGAACTCCCATCGGCAGCCCGTCCGCCGTCTGATGCACAGGCAGAACGATCGCCGGAAGGCCGGACACGTTCAGCATGGACGTGAACGGCGTGTACTGCACCTGCTGTGCGAAGTTGCGCTCGCCATCGTCTTGGTCGTACCAACCGATCGGGCGAGGCGTCATGGCCAGCGCCGGCGTGAGCACCGCGTCGAAACTGGAGAGCTGTCGGATGAAGGAGCGCTCGTACGCACTCAGCGCAGCAAGCGCCTCGCTCAGCTGGCGTGCGCTTAGGGCCCGTCCCCGACGCACGAGCCACTTGGTCAACGGCTCGAGCAGCTCTTCGGCTTCGCCTTCCGCCGGGATGCGCGCCGCCCCCGCCTGCCAGATGGTGCGGAATGCCGGCGCATATGTGTCGTCGGGCTGCAGCGCTGCCCCTTCGATGCCGTGGCCGATCGCAGCGAACTCGGCGACCGCGGCATCCAGTGCGACTCGAGCTTCCGGATCGATCGTGATCTCGTACGCGCTATCCCACGCCGAGGTGGTCATGACGCCGAGCTGATACCGCCCCTCGCCGCGAACGGCGCTGCTCAGATACGGCTCGTCTCCGCCGGGGGCGCGCAACGTGAAGTGATGGTCGATCCTGCCGTGCACCCTGCCGATCATGCCGTCGAGCAGCAACGCGGCATCCGCCACGGTTCGCGCGAGCGGACCGGCAACGGTGAGCCCGGCCAGACCCTCCAGCCCGCTGCCCGCTGGAACGAGTCCACGAGTTGGCTTGAGCCCGACGAGTCCGCACGCGGCAGCAGGAATTCGAATGGACCCTCCGCCGTCCGAGCCTGGAGCAAACGGAAGCATGCCGCTCGCGACCGCCACCGCCGCTCCCCCGCTCGAGCCGCCTGCGCCAAGCGCCGTGTTCCACGGGTTGCGCGCTGGCGGTGCAGCAAGACTCTCGGTGTACGACGGCAGTCCGAACTCGGGCGCATTCGTCTTGCCCAGGCTGATCGCGCCGGCGGCATCGAGCGTCTCGACGACCTCATCTGATGCGTCTGGCACGTAACCGGCCATCAGCCTCGAACCGAACCCGGCTGGAACGCCCGCGCGCAACCACAGGTCTTTGTCTCCGATCGCAAGGCCCCACAGCGGCGCGCTCTTCGGCACGGATGCTTGCACCTGCACTGCGCGCGACCGCGCAGCATCCGCGGTCACGGTGACGAACGCGCCAAGGTGCGGGTTCAGTGCGGCGATGCGCCCAAGATAGTGCTCTGTGAGTTCTTGGGGCGAGCATCCACCGCTCTGCAGTTCCTGCCACTGTTCAAGGGCAGTGAGATCGTGCAGCTGGGCCATGTGGCGAGTTTACGCGGAGCACTGCCCTGCCTACATGCGCGGCGTCGCGTCCGGCCACTTCGCTGACGGAACTCGGACTGAGGCCGGCACGCAGGCCGTGCTTGACAAAATCAGCCAAGCCTGGTTGGTTAGTTACATGAGTAACTAACCAAATAACCATTGAAGGGCCAAGATGATCGAAGAAGGCAAGCCGATCTTCGTTCAGATCGCAGAGCAGATCGAGAACGACATCATCGACGGCCATCTCGCCGAGGAGACCCAGGTGCCATCGACGAACGAGTTCGCGCTGTTCCACCGCATCAATCCGGCCACGGCCGGCAAGGGCGTGAATCTGCTCGTAGACGACGGAATCCTCTATAAGAGGCGGGGCATCGGAATGTTCGTCGCATCGGGTGCGCGCCAGAAGTTGATCGCCAAGCGCACGACGGCGTTCCAGCAGGAATACCTCCGACCGCTTCTGAACGAAGCACACAAGCTCGGAATCACCATCGACCAATTGACCACCATGATTCACAAGGAGGCAGTCAGTTCATGACTTCCGCAACAGCAACATCGACGGCGACAACCGTCGTCGAGGTGCAGTCACTCACCAAGCAGTTCGGTCCGGTAACGGCGATCGATGACATCAGTTTCACCGTAGAGAAGAACAAGATCTATGGGCTGCTCGGCCGAAACGGCGCAGGAAAAACGACCATCATGTCACTCCTGACCGGTCAGGACTTCGTGACCAAGGGCGATGTGCGCGTTTTCGGCGAAGAGCCGGCCGAGAATGCCCGCGTTCTACAGAACATCTCATTCATCAAAGAGAGCCAGAAGTACCCAGACGATTTCAAACCAAAACACGTCTTCGCGAGTGCCCCCTGGTTCTTCGAGCACTGGAACGCCGACTTCGCGGACCAATTGATCGACGACTTCCAACTCCCGACCGATCGCCGGATCAAGAAACTCTCCCGCGGGCAGTTGTCGGCGGTCGGGGTGATCGTCGGTCTCGCGTCGCGCGCCCCGCTGACGTTCTTCGACGAGCCATACCTCGGGCTGGATGCCGTCGCGCGGCAGATCTTCTACGATCGCCTGCTGGCCGACTACGTCGAGCATCCGCGCACCGTTGTTCTGTCCACGCACCTGATCGACGAAGTGGCCAACATGCTCGAGCACGTGATCGTGATCGACAAGGGTCGCATCATCATCGATCAGGATGCCGAAAGCTTGCGGGAGTCTGCGACAAGCGTCGTCGGGCCGCGCACGGCCGTCGAGACGTTCGTCGCGGGGCGCGAGGTTCTTCACAGCGAGGGAGTCGGCGGGTTCCTGTCCGTCACCGTCGCCGGGCTGCGCTCTGACGAACGCAAAGAGGCTGCAGCCGCGGGCCTCGAGCTCGCACCCGTGTCACTTCAACAACTCGTCGTGCGCACGACCAACGTGTCAAGCACGGAATTCGGAGCATCTTCATGACCGCCATCGCAGACCGGACGGAGTACACCATGGAACAGACGCGGGAAACCACGGCGCGAACCCGGGTATGGAACGTCCTTCGACTTCAATTCGCCAACCGGCTGAACATGCTGGCCATCCCATGGCTCGCGTTCGTCTTCCTGATCAACTACGCCATCTGGGCCATCGTCGCCACGGCTTCCAACGGTGAGGCTTCGCTCAAGGGCACAGAGTACAGCGGCTCGACGTTCTGGCTGTTCGCATATCTGATGATCGCGGCGATCCAAGCGATAACGCTGACGTTCCCATTCGCCTTGGGTATGTCGGTGACGCGCAGGGACTACTACCTCGGAACAGCACTGGCGTTCGCGCTGCAGTCCGTAGCGTTCACGGCGGCATACGTCATCCTCTCGTATATCGAAGACTGGACGAACGGATGGGGTCTCGGCGGGCACATGTTCACCGCCATCTACTTCGGTCAGGGACCGGTGTGGCAACGCATCCTCACCGTGCTCAGTACATTCCTGATCAGCTTCGCTGTTGGACTGTTCTCTGCGACCGTGTTTGTTCGCTGGAAAGCCAATGGGCTCATGGTGGCGGGCGCATCCTTCACGACTCTGCTGATCGCGGTCGGGGCCCTAATCACCATCACCCACAATTGGATGAGTGTGTGGGCGTGGTTCGGCAGCATGACCTCGACGGGGGTCGTTGCATGGCTTCTGGCGCCGGCCGCAGCGCTCGTCGTCGCGGGCTTCTACATCCTTCGGCGGGCTACACCGAAGAACTGACGCCGGCTGCACGGCACGAAAATGGACGGAGCCTGACGCCCGTGATGAACGGGCGTCAGGCTCCGATTTGTACATCGTCTCAGTCGCAACCAACTCGTTCGAACCGGCCGCCGATGACGTTGATGCCAATCTAGATCGTGAGCGGAACGAACTCCAGCAATAATCACAGATTGATAACGCAGCCGGGTGAACACACAGAAAAGCGCTACTTCAAACTCTTCTGCATCAGGATCGTTCCGAGCCAGCGCTCGAACTTGAACCCGACGCGCCCCATCCGCCCGATCTCAGTGAAGCCGAAGTTCTCATGCATCCTGATCGAAGCATCCGCTCCCTTGTCGGCGATCACCGCGATCATCTCTTTGAGACCGGCCGCTTTCGATCGCTCGATCAGCTCTGCCATGAGCACGCTTCCGAGACCTTTGCCCGTGGAGGCTGCGCCAAGGTAGATGGAGTTCTCCACCGTGTACCGATACGCCTTCTTCTGCTTCCACGGTGTCACAAGCGCGTAACCGAGAATCTGCCCGCGTGGCGACTCCGCGACGATGAACGGCATGCCGAGTTTGGTGAGATAGGCGAACTTCGATTTCCATTCGCGCAGCGTCATCGCATCCTCGTCGAATGTGACGGTGCTGTTCGCAACGTAATGGTTGTAGATCTCGCGGATGTCTGGAAGGTCAGTGGCGCGCGCATCCCGCAACGTGTATTCGAATGCAGGCTCGTCCGGCACAGGCTTGCGCAGATGCGGCGGCAATTGCCTGCGCGTCTCATATTCGGATTCAAGCACGGCGTTAAGCGTAATCGGCGTGCGTTTCCGACACGTTACGCGCGCGGATCAGGCCTGCAACGACCAATCGACCGGGTTGCC